>JBPCMC010000493.1:0-8798 GCA_051002645.1 Thermomicrobiales bacterium | reverse complement strand
CCACCTACCCGTACGCCCTGCGCGACGGGGACGCGGTAATCGTCATGGCGCACAAGGGGAAGAAGCAATATTCCGCGCGGGCGGTCGAGGTCGCGCGCGCGGCGGGGGTGCCGTGTATCGGGATCAGCGGGCGGGACTCGCAGATGAGCGGCGACGGCCCGGCGCTCGTGCTGCGGACGGTCGCGCAGGAGACCTCGGCGGCGTATACGGCGAGCCATCTCGGCGCGCTGACGGTGCTCGCGCAGGTCGCGACGGCGCTCGGCGAGCGGAACGGTGCGGCGGCGGTAGCCGGATGGCGCGACGCGCTCGCGGCATTGCCGGCACAGGTCGAGGACGTGCTCGCGCGCGAAGGGGAGATCGAGTCGGTCGCGCGGGCGATGGTGGCGGCCAAGTGCCGTATCTATTGCATCGGCGCGGGCCCGAACGCGGTGACGGCGACCGAGGCGTCCCTGAAGGCGCGGGAGACCGCGTACATGACCATCGACGGGATGAGCCTCGAACAGTTCCTGCACGGCCCGATGGTGACGGTCAATCCCGACGACCAGATGATCGTGATCGCCGTCGCGGGGCCGGGGATGGAGCGCACCGCGCAGGTCTGCAACGCGCTCCGGCTGATCGGCACGCCGCTCTGGGTGGTCGGCAGCGCCATCGAGACGGTGCCGGACGCGCCGCGCTTCGCGCTCTCTACTGTGCCGGAGCCGCTCTCGCCGCTGCTGACCCTCGTGCCGGTGCAACTGCTCGCCTACTACTTCGCCGTGGCGAAGGGGACGAACCCCGACACCTTCCGCCGCGACGATCCGCGCTATCTGACGGCCTTCAGCAGCCTGTCCTTGTAGTGGGCAGTGGGCGAGGAGGAATAATGGGCGTCGATGATGAGTGGGGTCAGATACTGCGCGCCAATGCCGCCGGGTATGCGCGCGTGGCGCTGACCACTATCGCGCAGGAGTTCCCGTCCGATGTGCATCATCTGATGACGGCGCCGGGCGATTTCCCGCACCGGCCACGCGAGCGGACGCCCGCCTTCTACGGCAGTTTCGACTGGCATTCGTGCGTGGAGATGCATTGGATGCTGGTGCGGCTGCTCCGCTGCGCCGGCGATGTCGTACCCGGCGATGAGATCCGGGTCGCGCTCGACGCACACTTTACCGCAGCGGCGCTCGAGGCCGAGGCGCGGTTCATGGCGCGCCGCTATGACGGCAGAAAGCAACGCCCCTACGGGTGGGGATGGGCGCTCATGCTGATCCACGAGATTGCGACGTGGGATGACCCCGATGCGCGGCGCTGGGCGGCGAATCTTGACCTCCTCGCCGAGACGTTGACGGGGTGCTTCCTCGATTGGTTCCCGAAGGCGACCTATCCGGTGCGCTACGGCGTGCATGCCAACAGCGCCTTCGGGCTTTCCCGCGCATTGCCGTACGCGACCGAGCGGGCGCGGGCCGGTGACGCGGCGCTGCTGGACGCGATCACGGCTGCCGCCCACCGCTGGTACGACGATGACACCGACTATCCGGGCCGGTGGGAACCCTCGGGCGCGGACTTCCTCTCACCCGCGCTGGTCGAGGCCGAGTTGATGGCGCGGATTCTGCCGCCCGCCGTGTTCGTGCAGTGGTTCGATGCATTCCTGCCGGGCCTCGCGGACGCGGAGCCGACAGCCTTGTTCACACCGGCGGTCGTGTCGGACGCCAGTGATGCCTACATCGCCCATTTGCACGGGCTCAACGCCAGTCGCGCGTGGTGCTGGCGCCGCCTCGCCGGGGCGCTCCCGGTCGGCGACCCACGCGCCGAGCGCGCGCTGGCGGCAGCGCGGTTGCACGCCGAGGCGGCGCTGCCCCATGTCGCCGGAGCCGATTACATGGTCGAGCACTGGCTCGCCTGCTACGCCGTCCTCCTACTCACTGAAGAAGCGAACATCGTTCATGGGCCGTACCAAACCTCTTGACCGCGATGGGGAGCGACGAGTCGAGTCCAACAACCGCGCTTCCCCGATGCACGGGTAGGGGGGAGCGAACGCAGCAGAGGAGGATTCCTGATGCACGCATTTGACCTCGCGGAATTGCTCGCGGCCCACGCGGAGGCGGGCAACCTCTACCATGAGTTCCTCCGGGTGTCGGCGCTCAGTGCAGGGCTTTACATTTTGCCCGCCGGGAAGCCCGATCCGCAGCAGCCGCATACCGAGGATGAGGTCTATGCGATCGTCAGCGGGCGCGGGCATATCCGGGTCGCGGACGAGGATCGCCCCGTGCAGGCGGGCAGTGTCGTCTACGTCGCGGCGGGCGTCGCACACCACTTCCACACAATCACCGAGGACCTGACGATCCTCGTTCTCTTCGCTCCCGCGCAACAGCGGCCTGCCGCCACATCTGGATAAGAGCCGATTGCAACCGGCTCTAAATCCCGCCACCACGATGTTTCTCGACTCAATGCGATCGTTATGTCAGACAAGGGGCTTGACGCACCGTATTTACGGTGGTATACTTCTTTCACCGTAAATACGGTGGTGTCATCTCGTTGACATCCCGCCCGCCCATAGGAGCAATGCGCCATGCCGTCCAGTACCGATCGCAAGCGGCTTGAGGTGCCGACCTATCTCCATGACCGGCTTGTCGAGATCGCCATCGATGAGGATCGCACGGTGGCGAGTGTCGCGCAGGAGGTGATTGCGGCGGGGTTGCAGCACTACGCGCCCGCGATCAATCCAAACCGGGACTTGCTGCGATTCACACCGCGCGCGCGTGCCGCATTGGATTTCGCGCGCGAGGAGACCGTGCCATTCAACCATAATTACATCGGCACCGAGCATCTCCTGCTCGGGCTGCTGCGCGTGGAAGAGGGTGTCGCGGCGCGGGTGCTCAACAAACTCGACGTGGACCTGGAGAAGTGTCGCGCGCTGCTCCTCCATATTTGCGGGCGCGGGAGCGGAGCGGTCCCGCCGCCGGAGGAGTTACCGTATCTGCCGCGCGCCCGCAAGGCGCTACAGTTCGCCACTGCGGAAGCCGATTCCTACAACAATGCCTATGTCGGCACGGAGCACCTCCTGCTCGCTCTCGTGCGTGTCAACGACGGCATGGCGGCACAGATGCTCTCCACTTTCGGCGTCCTGAACGCCATCCAGACCGAGACCTTGCGCGTCATGGTCGGGTTCGACCCCACACAACTGGCAGCGTCCGACTGAGAGAAAGATCATGCAAACTCGTGAGCGCAAAAGCATGAGGGCAGGCTATTTTGCCTGCCCCTCATTATCAACACCGCATGGAACGGGAAAAGAGGGAAGTGCGAGCGAGTTAGTCGCCCGACGGATCGTTGATGAAAGTCATCGGCGATTTTGGCTGCTGTGCGCCGCGCGAGAGCATCAGCGCGCCGACGAGAAAACCGGCGATAATGATGTGCCACAAGAGCAGTTCGATGAAAAAGTGCATTGCCGATCCTCTGTTCCAAATGATGCCCGTTCGGATAACCCATCCCATTGCCCTTGAGTATGCCAAGGCATAAACCGTGCCACACCGTCCCTTGGTGCCGGATGCGCGTGCCCAAAGGGACAGGATCGATGCATCGAGTACGCAAACGATCCGATCACAATTGGCTGGTAGTATCGGGCGGGGAGAAGTTCGGAGTTCGAAGTGAGGAATCTGGTGCTCTTCGAACATCGCACTTCCGCCCCGTCTTGACGATTGTGTGCGGCGTGTTATAACGATGCAGTGGAATGTCCGCTTACGATGAGGAAGATGCGTGGCCACTGAGCAAGCCAGTGTACCGGCAACCCGTGCGCGCACGGCCAGCGGATCGCGATTGCGCGGGGTCCAGGCGACATTAATTTCGCTCCTCTATCTCCTGCCGTCGCTGGTGGCCTTCGCGATCTTCGTCTTCTATCCGGTGCTGAAGTCGATCTGGATCAGCCTCCACGCCGACAACCCGTTCGGCGGCACCTCCGATATCTTCGTCGGGTTCGACCAGTACAAGAACGCGCTCTCGTCCGACAGTTACCGAAACTCGCTCAAAGTGACGTTCCTCTACTCGCTCTATACCGTCCCGCTCGGGCTCCTGGCCGCGCTGCTCCTCGCGGTGATGGCGAACCTCCGCCTGCGGGCGATCGCCGTCTATCGCGTCGCCTTTGCGATCACCATTGGCGTCTCGGTCGGGGCGGGGGCGGTCATCTTCGCCCTCTTGTACAACCCGAGCGTCGGCGCGCTCAACTACTTCCTCTCCAAGGTCGGGCTACCGCCCGTCCAATGGCTGACGCACACCAACTCCGCCCTCTGGGCCATCGCCATCGGCACGATCTGGCTCGGCCTCGGCTTCAACTTCACCATCCTCCTCAGTGGCTTGCAGGGTATCCCGGAGGAACTCTACGAGAGCGCGAAGATCGACGGCGCGGGTCCGGGCCGGATGTTCTTCAATGTCACGCTGCCGTTGCTCTCGCCGACACTCTTCTTCGTCAGCGTTATCTCGGTGATCGCCGCCTTCCAGAGTTTCGCCCAAATCGACGTGCTCACCAAAGGCGGCCCCGCCGGTTCGACCAATGTCGTCGTCTACTCGATCTATCGCGACGCCTTCTTCAACTTCCATTCCGCCTATGCGTCGGCACAGGCAGTCATCCTCTTCGTCATCCTCGTGGCGTTGACCGGCATCCAATTCAAGTCGCTGGAAGGCAGGGTGTTCTACCAATGACCGGTTCGCCGAATCTGCGTCTGGTGCGGAAGATCGTCCTCTATGCCCTCTTGACCGTCGTGGCGCTGGTCATCCTCTTCCCACTCCTCTATGCGCTCGCCGCCAGTTTCATGACCCAGGACGAGATCGCGCAGTACCCGCCGAAGTTCATCCCGAGCGGCCTGAACCTCGACAACTACCGTGCGGTGCTCGAACGATTACCGATCCCCCGCTACATCCTCAACAGTTTCATCGTCGCCGGATCGGTGATGATCGCGCAGTTGGTGACGGCCAGTCTCGCGGCGTACGCCTTCGCCGTCCGTGACTTCCGGGGGCGCACGGCGCTTTTCATGCTCTTCCTCGCCACCTTGATGATCCCCTTCGAGGTGACATTGATCCCGAACTATCAGACGATCGCCCAATGGGGATGGAAAGACAGCTACATGGGCCTAATTGCCCCCTTCGTGGCAACGGGCTTCGGCACCTTCCTCCTCCGGCAATTCTTCCTCTCCATCCCGAAGGAACTGCACGACGCCGCCACGCTGGACGGCTGCGGCAGCCTGCGCTACCTCCTCACCATCGTCATCCCGCTCTCGCGGCCCGCGCTCGGCACGCTGGCCGTCTACAGCTTCCTCCAGACCTGGAATCAGTACCTCTGGCCGCTGCTCGTCACGGACAGCCGGAATATGCGGACGACCCAGATCGGCCTGAACTTCCTGCGCAACGAGGAATCGCTCTCCTACAACCTCATCATGGCGGGTGTCGTGCTCGTCCTGATTCCGACCGTCGCGCTGCTTGTCGTCGGGCAGCGCCAACTGATTCGGGGACTCACCGCCGGCTCCGTTAAAGGGTAGCGGCGGGCGCATGGTGCGCATTGTTGATGGACGACAGAGAAGGAGAACAGACGTGGAAGGGATGTCACAGCACCGCCGGCTCTCGCGCCGGGACATGATTCGCCTCGGGGTCGGCACCGCCGCGACGGGCGCGCTGGCGGCGATCTTGAGCGCCTGCGGCGGCGGGAGTTCTACCGCCACCACCGCTCCGGCGGCGACAAAGGCCGCGACGACCGGCGCGACGACGGGGACCACCGCCCCGGCAGCGACGACTGCACCCGCAGCGGGCGCCGCGACGACGGCCCCCTCGTCCGCCGCCGGTGGTGCAACCCCTGCCGCTGCGGCCCCAGCGACGGGTGTCCCTCCGGCAGCGACCCTGCCCGCCGCGACGCCGAAGGTCGCCAAGAACGCGAACGCGACTAAACTGACCTTCTGGCACGCGCTCGGCGGCACCAACGGCGAGATCGTCAGCAACCTCGTCAACCAGTTCAACGACAGCCAGACCGACATCTTCGTGCAGGACATCTACCAGGGCACCTACGACGACCTGGTGAACAAGTTCCGCGCCGGGTTGCAGTCCAAGGACGGGCCGCACATCCTCCAGGTCTATGACATCGGCCAGCGCTTCATGATCGACAGCAAAGCGATCGAGCCGATGCAGACCTTCATCGACGCGGACAAGTTCGATCTCTCGCAGTTCGAGCAGCCGATCCTCAACTACTACACGGTGGACAAGAAGTTGAACGCGATGCCGTTCAACACCTCGAACCCGATCTTGTACTACAACAAGGACGCCTTCAAGGCCGCCGGGCTCGACTCGGCCAAGGCACCCCGAACGTGGGACGATGTGGCGGCGGCGGCGCAGGCGCTGACGAAGAAGGACGCGAGCGGAAAAGCGCAGCCCGGCCTCAGCTTCGCCATCTACGGCTGGTTCTTCGAGCAGTGGATGGCGACGCAAAACGCCGTCTACGCCGACCCAGATAATGGCCGGGGCGCGCAGCGGGCGACCAAGGTCGTTTACAACAACGACGCCGGCGTGAAAATCATGGACTGGTGGAAGGGGATGGTGGATAAGGGGACGGCGGCGAACCTCGGCCGGAATACGGGCGACGTGCAGAACGCCTTCGCCGCCGGGCAGGTGTCGATCATTGTTGAATCGACCGCCGCGCTGAAGGGCATCCTCACCAAGATCGGCGGCAAGTACGAACTCGGCACCGGCTACATGCCGCGCCCGACGACGGGCGGCGAGCAGGGCGGCATCATCATGGGCGGGGCGGCAGTCTATATTTCCAACCAGAAGGCGGACAAGGAGAAGCAGGCGGCCTGGAAGTTCGTCCAGTTCATCGCCCAGCCGAAGCAGCAGGCATTCTTCCACATCGGCACCGGCTACTTCCCGATCCGCAAGGACGCCTATGATTTGCAGGAAGTCAAGGACAACATGGCGAAGTACCCGCAGTTCCAGACGGCGGTGGATCAGTTGCACGCCAACCCGTCCAACCCCGCGACGAGCGGTGCGGTGCTCGGCATCTTCACCCAGGCGCGTACCACAGATAACGAGGGCGCAATCGAGGAGATCTTGCTCGGCAAGTCCACCGCGAAAGTCGCGCTCGATAAGGCCGTGGCCAACTCCAATAAGGCGCTGGATCAGTACAATCAGAGTGTGAAGTAACGGCGGGGGACCTCACCCCCTGCCCCCTCTCCATTGCGATGGAGAGGGGGTTCAAATTTTCAGATGGCGATGGTGAGGCTTTCCAGGTCGCGCGGGTAGTAGGTGAGCCACTCGATACCGTCGGGGGTGACGGCGACGGTGTCGGAGTGGCGGAAGCCCGCGAAGTCCTTCAGGTAGATGCCTGGCTCGACCGTGAAGACCATACCGACCTCCATGATCCGGTCGTCCCCGATGTCGAGGAAGGGCGCTTCGTGGACGAGGGTGGACTTGGCGTGGCCGGTGTGGTGTCGCCAGTATTCCCAGAGATTGTGCGCGGTGAAGAACTCCCGCACCTGCCGGTCTACCTCGGAGCAGGGGAGGCCGGGCTTGATCGCGTCGCAGGCGAGCGTCTGCGCTTCGAGCATCAGGGTGAAGTATTTCTCCTGCTTCGTGCTCGGCTCACCCATAATCATCGTCCGTTCCAACTCGCTGCCGTAGCCCCAGACCGACGCACCGGCGCCCGTCACCAACACATCGCCGGCTTTGAGGCGCGCATTGCTCGTCATCGCGTGCGGCAGCGCGGAATCTTTACCAACCTGGCCCCGGAAGCCCGCAGAGGCGCCCGGACGCCCGAAACTGACCGGGCGATACTCTGTGCCGAGGGTGCGGATCATCGCCAGGGTCGCCTCGTCGGCGGCGCGCATCGAGATTTCCGTCTCCGAGACGCCGACTTTGCAGTATTCCTGCAAGTAGACATGCGCGAGGTTGCCCCAGCGCGCGCTCTCGCGGATCAGATTCAACTCCTCCTCGGAGTTAATCATCTGCATGTACTCGACATCGTCGCGGATATTCGTCACCGTCGCGTCCGGCAGCATCTGGCTGACGGAGGGGCCGCGATAGCCGTAGAGCGCGCCGTAGCCGTCCGAGTCCACGCCGATCTGCGCGTGGGTGAGGCCGAAATCGGTGAGCAGGTCCTTCAGGAACTCCATCGGATGCCGCTCGCCGGGGTATTCGGGGTAGGTGACGACCGCGTCCACCAGCGCGAACTCCTCGGCGTGCTCGCCTTCGAGCCGGGGTACGAGCAGCGCGGAGCGGTTCGCAGTCAGGATGTACGCCATCGGCCGCTCGGTCGGGATGAAGCCGAAGCGGCTGAAGTAGGAGACATTGTTCCCGCCGAAGAGCACAATCGCCGTGATGCCCCGCTCCCCGAGCCGCGCGAGGATCGTCTCCCGGCGCTTCGCGTATTCGTTGTCGCTCAAACGTAACTGCACCACAGGTGGTACTCCTTTACTTCCCCTGATCCGCCCGGCATCGGACGCCATCGTAAAGCAGCCCGCACGCGAGGGTCAATCGCCATTGATCCAACATCCGCCGATGTCCGTATGCGTCGATAGTGCGGGCAAACATCGGGTCGAGCCTCCGCTACGTTGCATTCTGTTGGCACGAAGCTTGACCCGATGATCTGTAGCCCAGCCGGTGCGACGTCGCATCGGAAGAAGAGAAGGTGTGCGGCGGTGGTCGTTCACGCGGGACGATTTGTGCGTCGGCACGCAACGAAGAGGAGAGAGACATGATCAATGGGAAGGCGCCGTTCTTCAAGAACGACCTCGAGGTCCTCAACTACGCCCTCACCCTCGAGCATCTCGAGGACAACTTCTACCGGATGGCTAACG
>JBPCMC010000492.1:0-8067 GCA_051002645.1 Thermomicrobiales bacterium | reverse complement strand
ACTTGCGGAGGATCGTCTCCAGCGGCGGCTCGCGCACCTCGGCGAGCGCGTAGGCGAACATCTCGCTGTTGTCGTCGCCGCCGCAGTAGCGGAGTTTGTTCGGCATGAAGGCGTAGCGGATGAAGCGGTTCGTGCCATCGAGCGATCGCGTCGGGGCCTGCATGTCGCTAGTTGGGGCGGTGATAGTCTCATCCATGGAGTGCGTCCTCCGTCTCCCACATCGCGGTTAACTCGGTATAAAACTGGAGCATTTCCTCCACCTGATTGGCGTCAATCACCTCGATAATCATGCCGCGATCCAGGAGCACATACTGGCCTACGGTCACATCCGGCTGGATGGCGATGCTCGCGCGCACGATTTCGCCTTCGAGCAATTCAACCATCGCGTGATCGTCCTCGATAGCGATAACGCGGGCGATAAGCGGGAGACACATAGCGCTTCTCCAGTAGTCAGTAGCCAGTAGTCAGTGGAAGCGATCCCCTCATTGCTCATTGCTCATTGCTCGTTGCTCACTCGTTTGCGCTGGTCCAGCAACCAATCTGCCCATACGGGGATGCCTTCGCCCGTCCGACAGGAGACTTCGAAGATCGGCGCGTGCGGGTTGAGCGCGCGTACGGACTCGTAGAAGAAAGCGCGCTCGAAATCGACCAGTTCGATCAGGTCAATCTTATTGAGCACGATCGCGTCGCTCTGCACGAACATCTGCGGGTACTTGATCGGCTTGTCATGGCCCTCCGCTGTACTCAGGACGCAGAGGCGCAGGTGCTCCCCGAGCGCCCAATGCGTCGGGCAGACGAGGTTGCCGACATTCTCCACGATCATGATGTCGAACCCATCGAGGTTCAGCCGGTCGAGCGCCCGATCGACCATGTTCGCTTCCAGGTGGCAGTTGCCGCCGGTGTTGATCTGCACGGCGTCCTGCGCGCCTGCCGCCACGACCTTCTCGGTGTCAATGCTCCCGGCGATATCCCCCTCGATCACGCCGAAACGGGCGCGGTCGCCGACAGCGGCGAGGGTCTTGATAATCAGACTCGTCTTGCCCGCGCCAGGGGAGGACATGATATTGACGGCGAGCACGTTGGCATCGGTGAAACGCTCGCGGTTCCGCGCCGCCGCCTGATCATTGCCAGCGAGCAAGCCCTCGAGGATATTGACGATTTTAACGCTGTGGACACTCATGTCTCGACCTCCATGCTCTCGATGAGCATCTCACTGCCATCATCGGTGACCTGCCCCACCGCCTCGCAGTCCGGGCACCGGAAATCTACGCCCGATGGCGCGTAATCGGCATCACACGTCGGGCAATGGAACTGCATCCGCGTCCGCCGCACATTGAGTTGCGCGCCCTCGGCCAGCGTGCCGGGCGTCAGCGCGTCGAAGTAGAAGAGAATCGAGTCGTCGATGATGCTCGCCCGCTCCCCGATGACGAGGTTAATCGCGGTGACCTTCTTCGCGCCGATCCGCTGCGCGTGTGCCTCGACACTCTCCAGCATGTAGGCCATGACAGATAATTCGTGCACTATGTCTCCCGACGTAACCGGTAGTCAGTGGTCTGTAGCCAGTAGCCGGAACGGATGCGATTCGTTGACTACTGACTACTGACTACCCTCTACATAGACCGTATACGTAAGTATCGCCGAATGTCGGGAATCTGTATGATAATCACGCCCACCATGGCGAACAACGCACCGATTGTCAGCCGCTTTTTCATCATGCCCTCCTTATTCTGTCCACAATCTACATCGACCGCATGCGCAAATAGCGTCGCACATCTGGTACCTGCACGAGCAGGCCGCCAATCAGCGCGAGCACGAGCGCGCCGACCAATATGTACCGCCCGGTGTTGGGAAGGGCAACAAGCCATCCGGCGACGAGCAGCACGATCGCGAGGAGGAGCACGAGGCTGACGACAAGCGTTTTCATTCATCCATCTCCCGCATGTGAAGGCACGGGCGCGGAGTCGCGTGCCTTCTCGATTCTACACCTCAGCACCGAGCGCCCGTCCCTCCCTCCTGCCTGTCCCCACATCCGCCGCGAGCAGGCGCTCGACGAGCGAGTGAACCATCCGCGTCGCCCCCACGAGCGACGCCTGGACGGGGGCGCTCAGGCCCATCTGCCCCTCCTCCGGACCGAACGTCAACGGCTCGCAGCCGACGACATAGACCGGCGGGGGCTGGCCGCCGAGCGTCCGCATCAGCACGAGGACGGTGAGCGGGTCGATGCTGTGCATCGCGATCCCCTGGGCGTCCGCATCCGGCAGCGCGGCGAGGTCCGGCTCGATGATGGAGAGCGTGCCCGGCGCTTCGCCGCGCGCCATCGTATCGACGAGGATCGCCGCCTCGTAATCGTCCATCAGCGCGTAGGCGAGATCGAAGCCGCGAATACCGAAATCCACGACGCGCACGCCCTCCGGCAGCGTTTGCCGCGCGAGTAACTGCGCGACCTCGACCCCGAAGGCGTCGTCCCCGAGGAAGATGTTGCCGATCCCGGCGACGAGGATGCGCGGCGCGCTCATGGCGTCCCCTCGGACGCGACACCGAGCGGCACGACCTCATCGAGCGAGAAGAAGAAGCGGTGGGCGGGCAGGCGGAGTTTGCCAAAATCCGCCCCCGGATCGTCGTCCACGGTGACGGCAACATAGACGCGGTCCTCGTAATCCTGCTGGATGGACTCGACCGTCGCCTCACGGCCCCGTAATGCGAGGTCCATGATGTCTCCGCCGCCGCGCGGCCACAATTGCACTTTGTCGCCCGGTTTCAGATCAGTTTCGCCGATGCGCACCCGTTCGAGTTGGCGGATTGCTTCTTCGCCGGTCGTGCCGTCCGGGTTCCATACCTGCTCGTCCCAGTCCTTCATGACTCGTCCTCATCGATCGTCCGGAGGGTCCGGATCACGCCATGCATTTTCCTGAATTGCTCCGGTGGGATCGCTTCCGTCCGGGCGAGCAATTCGTGACCGCGCGGATCGGATTCCTGGATTTCCCGCCGCTCATCGTCGGTGAGCGTCATGATGCGCAGGGTGAGGATTTCATCGATCTCGGTGCCATCGAACAAGTTCGAGGCGCTTTCCGGCGCGATCTGCGGGTAATCGTAGAGGATGATCGGCGACGAGAGCATCATGCTCCGGTCCCCTTCCTCCCCGACCATGACGGGCCACGTCCCGACATTCTGGCAGCGCGCGACGATCGCCTCCATGCCCGTGGGCGGATCGAGGAGGGAGATGAATACGCCGCCCTGGACGCCCATGATGGCGTGCGTCGAGATGAACGTATGCGGGAGCGCATCGTCGCGGCTCGGCGTGCCGTCAACCGCGAGCACTGTCAGATTCTCGACACGGACAGTGACTTTGCAGATATCCTTGTCCTTCCGCTCAGCGCTGACCGCGATCATCCCATCGACCGCTTTTTGTGTGCGGATCAGCACGCCGACATTGTTATCCGCAGCGTCCCGGAGCAATTCGGTCTCCTGCGAGGCCGGGAAATGGATCGGCACGCGGATCGGTGCAGCGATCAGGTCACGCAGCGAGAGGTCCGCCGTATCAACGGAACGCTCGACCGCTTCCTGCCACGGTCGGTATACCCGGTCCCCGACCCGCAACTCGTCAACCAACCTCACCCCCTGCCCCTCTCCATTACGATGGAGAGGGGTGTCTCGCGTGGAATGCCGTGGTATGCCTGAAACATCGTGCTCTTCTACAGGTTGCTCCCCCTCTCCATCTGCGGTGGAGAGGGGGCCGGGGGGTGAGGTATTTTCTCCGACCGTCAGTTCAGTCAGGTGCAGGAAGCGGGCGCGCACGGTCACCGTGGCGTCGTCGTTCCCGGCGACGAGGCATTCCGTCTGCATCGTACAGGCATCGGCGCCGCGTTGGGCGGCGCTGTACGCCTCCGGGTAGACGCCGCCGAATGTCCATCGCTGCTGGTTCTTCACCGCCGTCTGCCGGTACGGATAGAGGAGGTAGCCCTCGAAGAGGACGGCGTCCGCGATTTGCTGCACACGGTCGAAATCCATCCGTTATGCCTCCGCCGTCGTGAGCAGACGCGCGATCACCTGATCCCAGGTCGGCAAGCCGCTGCGGGACTTGAACGCGTACAAGTGGTCGAAAACATCCTGCGACAAGGTCAACCACGCGGTGTTCGGGTAGTAATGATCCATCATCCCTCGCCAGACCGACACAGGCAGCCGGAAAGTCGCCTCCTTCTCCCACGGAATCTGACCGATCCGCATCGCCCCGTCCTCGGAGCGGTAGAAGACCGTCCCGCTGAACAGCAGGCAGAGCGGCACATCGCCTTCTTCGAGGCCGTGAAAGTATTTTGTCGCCGCCACGTTGAAATCGTAGGTGCAGGGGACGGGCAGATCGACGACCGTGCTCCCCGTGAACGAGGGCACGGTGACGTTGGCGTGCGTCCAGAGCATCGTGCGCAACGTCTCGCTCCACCGCTCCGGTTCGCCGAAGAGGTCGAGCAGCCGCTCCTGCTCCTGCGGCGCGTAGTGGCGGCGTGTCACCTCGAACTGGATCTGGCAGCGAAGCGCGATGCTCTCGATCCGCTCATCCTCCTCGGTACAGGCGATGCGCAGTTGGAAGGCGAGGAGCGGACTCGCCGCGAAGGTGAGCGGCGAGGCGCTCTGGACGGCGAAACTCAGGTCAGGCATGGGAGGTCCGCTCGACCGGCTGCGACCGCCGCGTCAAATCGGCGAAGAATTTGTCGATCTCGTCCCATACCTCAGTACCACCGGACAGGCCGTGCCAGTACATGCGCACTACCCCGACGAGCCGGTAGCATTCGTCAATCGGCACGCGGTAATAATCCCGTGCCCCCCGCACCCGATTGACGAGCAGCGCCTCGACATCCGGCTCCATCTTCGCGAGGGCCGGGTTCGCGTGGACAATCGCCTCCCAGGAATCGGGCGAGAGCAGCGATTCCGTCGCGCCCGCCGGACTCGGATAATAGGCGACCATCTTCTTCGCGGCGGTGCTGAAGAAGAAGAATGCCATGCCGACCGGGATCAGCACGCCATCCCAGAGGGCATCGGACATCTGGAAGTCAGCCAGCGTATCAACGCGCTGGGGAATCAAACGAAAGCGGCGCGCGGAATCCTGCCCGCCGCCCATACTCACCGCGCACGCGGCGCAGACGCAGACCACCTGCCGGTTCCCGGTGTCGAGCAAATGCCGGTGGTCGGGGTCGGGCGGGATCGCCGCGTTGCACAGCTCGCACCGCTCGAACGGCTCGCGCTGCCGGATATACCGGCGGATCATCCCAAGCGGTGACCCGCCCTCACCGGACGGAGAGGCCGGAAGCCGGGGGAGACCCGCGTCGCTCATCAATCCAGCCCCACGGCGGTGAGCGACGCAATCGACACGAAGCCGTCCGGCGGGATCGTCGAGGCCGGCGCGTCGGGCTGATCGGCAAGTCCTTCGACCTCGATGCTGGCGACATCCGGCGCGAGGTCCATAATCTCTTTCTCGATCGAGAGTTGAAGCGTCAGGAGCGAGGAGGGGCAGCCGTGGCAACTTCCCTGGAGCCGCAGATGCACGACGCCATCGGTGACGCCGAGCAGTTCGACGAAACCGCCGTGCGAGGCCATATACGGCCGCACGCGGTCCAGCGCCTGCCGCACACGATCCTCCACACCGATGGGATGCAGTCCGTGCAGGAGGAGCAGATTGCGCGTCAGATCGTCCGTGAGAATCTCATCGATAATCGGCTGCCCGGCGCCGCCCGCCGCATCGACCATTTCGAGCATCCGCTCGATGCCGCTCCCATGCAGTTCAAGAAGCGCCTGGACGATTTCCTCGGCGACCTCCCGCGCAGCCGGATCGGTAAACGTCTCGATCTCGTGAATTAATGTGTCAAGTCGCTCCATCCGCTGCGCGAAGCCGTTACCTTGAAGCATTCTCCGCTCCCTTCGGTCACTTGCCGAGTGCTGAGTACTGAGTACTGAGTGCTGAGTGGATTCGTCCCTTCTCAGCACTCAGTACTCAGCACTCAGTACTTCCCTACATGGGTCCGAGGGTCGGAGTGTGCTGGCGGTCGAGGAGTTTCCCCGCGCCCGTGTACATATGGACGCCACACGGCAGGCAGGGATCGAAGCTGCGGACGGCCCGCATGATGTCGATACCCTTGAAGTTCTCCGGGCCATTCTCCTCGAAGATCGGCGTGTTCTGCACCGCATCTTCGTACGGCCCCGGCGTGCCGTAGGAGTCGCGCGGATTGGCGTTCCACGGCGTCGGCGGGTACGGATGGTAGTTGGCGATCTTGCCATCGCGGATCACCATGTGGTGCGAGAGCACGCCGCGCACCGCCTCATGGAAGCCGCAACCGATGGCGTCATCGGGCACCTTGAATTCGGACCAGACCTTGGTGTGACCGGCATGCAGTTCCGCGAGCGCCTGCTCGACGAAGTAGAGGGCCATGACGGCCGCGTATGCCTGGAAATAGGTGCGCGCCCTGTCCCGCTCGATGGTGTTGCTCCACTTCGGGATGTGCCATTCGAACTCCACCTCAGGCATCAGGGCCGTCTTCGGCAGGAACATCTTCACGCTGTGCCCGGTCGCCTTGACATAGCCGGTGTCGACGATCCCGGCGAGCGCCGTCGCCCAGAAGCGGGCAATCGGGCCACCGCCCGTGTCGAGCGCCAGATGGTCACCCGTCCGCTTGTCGAGCCAGCGGGGGGACATGACCCAGGTGTACTTGTCGTCGAAGTTGCGCTTCTGCGGGCGCGGGGTGGTGGTCTGGTTCCACGGGTGGCGCATATCCACGGGATTGCCGAGCGGGTCGTGCTTGACGAACTGCTCGCCGCCCTCCTGCCAGTCGTCGTAGTACGAGCTGCCGAGGAGGATGCGCATATTGAGGTTGATCTCCACGAGGTCCGTCGTCACCAGTTCGCCGTCGACGACGATGCCCGGCGTGACGTACATCGCGCGGCCCCACTTCGTCATCGTCTTGTAATCGTAGTCGCAGACATCGGGGTTCTGGAACGATCCCCAGCAGCCGAGCAGGATGCGCCGTCGGCCCACTTCCTCGTAGCCGGGCAGCGCCTCGTACCAGAAGTTGAAGAGGTCTTCGTGCAGCGGCAGGCACTTCTTCATGAACTCGATGTAGCACATCAGGCGGACGAGGTAGTCCGTGAAGAGTTGGACGGTGGGCACCGTGCCGACGCCGCCGGGATAGAGGGTGGACGGATGGACGTGCCGCCCCTCCATCAGACAGAACATCTCGCGCGTGTAGCGGCTGACCTGCAACGTCTCGCGGTAGAACTCGCCGGTGAAGGGGTTGAGGGCGGTCATGATGTCCGCGATGGTGCGATAGCCGTGCAGGTTCGCATTCGGCGCGTCCGTGTGCTTCGCCTTCTCCCAGACGGTCGGGTTGGTCTCGCGCACCATCTGCTCGCAGAAGTCCACGCCGACGAGGTTGTCCTGGAAGATGTTGTGGTCGAACATGTACTCGGCGGCCTCGCCGAGGTTGACGATCCACTCAGCCAGGTTCGGCGGCTTGACGCCGAAGGCCATATTCTGCGTGTAGTTGGAGCAGACCATGTGATTGTCGCCGCAGATGCCGCAGATGCGGCTGGTAATCACATGGGCGTCGCGCGGGTCCTTCCCCTTCATGAAGATGCTGTAGCCCCGGAAGATGGAGGACGTGCTGTGGCACTCGACGACCTTCCGGTTGTCGAAGTCGATCTTCGTGTAAATCCCCAGGCTACCCACGATCCGCGTGATCGGGTCCCAGGACATTTCGACGAGTTTCTTCCCCGCTACCGGTACCTTTTCTTTGAGGACCATGGCCCGTTCCTTTCGTGGTTCGTCTCAGTCACCGCGCCACTAATTCTTTGGCAATCTGCCGAAGGTACTCGTGCCCATGTTGACGCCCTCTTCATACCCGGTTGTCAGTACGGGGCCATTGTGACGCCACTTCGGTTCCTTGTTGAGCGTATGGTTGGTGAACTTCCGCAGCGAGCGGATCACGGTGCCGTATGCGCTGACGGCGGTCGAGGAGAGTTTGCCGCCCGGCGGCTCGTCCATGAACGGCATGAACTTGTCCGGGAAGCCGGGCATCGTGCAGCCGA
>JBPCMC010000491.1:0-6304 GCA_051002645.1 Thermomicrobiales bacterium | reverse complement strand
CTTCCTTTGGTCTTCTCCTCTTCTTCCCCCCTCTACCACCCGATGTTAGATGACCGGGAGATTGGTTGTCTGAACGATGAAGGCTTCCAGCAGGCGCGCGAGATTCGCCGCCGCGCGGGTGAGGATTTCGTTGCCGACGGCGGGCGTCGCGTGGCGGGTGTCGCCGGTCGCGCCATTGGCGGTGATTTCGTCATAGTAGGCCCCGGCCACGCCGCCGTAGGCACGCAGTTGCGCCGCGAAGTCCGCCGCGCCCGCGTGCGGCTCCGGCGCGCAGAAGGCGGCGGGCTTGGCGTAGTCCGGCGCCTCCGCGTAGACGACGGCCGCCTCATCCCCGCCGCCATGCCCCATCGAGCCCTCCGGCATCAGGATGCGCGCCTGTTCGCCGATGAAGGCGTAGCCGAAGAGTCCGATCACGCGCGTACCGGAGACGCGCTGGCGCAATGTCTCCACCGCCGTCGCAATCGCCGCGCTATTGCCGCCGTGGCCGTTGACAATTGCGACGCGCGGGAAGCCATGCTGCGCGAGCGAGGAGACGATCTCGACGAGCAGCGTGGTCAGCGTCTCCGGCGTCAGGGTGATCGTGCCGGGGAAGTGCATGTGGTGCCACGAGACCCCGAACGGCACAGCGGGCGCGACAGCGGCCCGCTCGCCGAGCAGCGCGGCGGCACGGCGACAGAGACCGTCCGCCGAGATCGTGTCGGTCGCCATGGCGATGCCAGGGCCATGCTGCTCGTGCGCCCCAACGGGTAGCAGGACGACTTCGTTCGCGCGCAGCAGATCGCGCGTCTCCGGCCAGGAGCGTTGCGCGAGCAGGATCGGCTCAGCCATCGGTACCATCCTTTCTGTCATTCCGTCATCGTTTCGGCGGCACGGGGGCGGGGGGCTGGTTCCCCGCAGGAGGCGCAGCAGCTCCCGGACGCCCGCCGGGTGCCGGGTCCGGCGTGCCGGAGACAATTGGTCCCGGTGGCTGTGCCGGCGGAATCGGATTCGTCCCGCCATACGTAAATTGCGTCGCGAGTGGTGGCAAGGTCGTCCCGTTCGTTGTCACCACAACGGGGAACGATCCGGGCGCATGTGCCGGTGTCACGGCGGTGATCGTCGTGCTATCCACCACGCTGACATTCGTGGCGGGTTGGCCACCGAACATCACGGCAGTCGTGCCACCGAAGTTGGTGCCCTTGATCGTCACCGTCGTGCCACCGGCTTTGTCGCCCGAGGCGGGGCTGATCGACGCGACTGTCGGCGGCGGGAAGGCGACGCAGGTACGGAGAGATGACTGAATGTCGAGCGACCACTGATCGAGCGTCCCGATATCAAGCGCGCCATTATCGCTGACGATCAGTTGCCATGTGCCGCTTATAGCGGTGCCTGCCAGCGTTGACAGTGGCTGCGCTGGCTTGAAATTCCCAGTGAAGGGGGCCTGTGCCGCATCGATGGACGTTGGCGCCGCGTCATCGAAGACCGTGTTGGTGAAGTTGACACCGCCGCCATTCGCCCCGCCGATCTGTGAAGCAAGGGTAATCTTCAGACCTCCGGGGGATACGAGCTGAATTATCAGGTCACTATCGAACGTGTGTGTGATATTCAATTTCACGGTCATGTGTGCAATGTTGCCAGCCGCCGTGATCGGAAGATCGGATGTAACCACCCCAGGCATGCCTGTGTCTGTGTTGTAATCGGGGATATTCTTTGGCACATCCGTTGATGCGAGCATGGCCGGTGAGGTTGATGCACCCGTTGGGACGCTGAAGGAGAGCGTCTGTGTGAAGCCGCCGTTGTAACTGAACACAGCCGTGAAATCGACTGACGTGCCGCATATCTGTGAGCCGTTGATAGTGAAGATGAACGGCGTGATATTGGGGGTTGGCGTGAGCGTCTCACCACTGCTCGCGGGGAGGTCCGGGTAGGCGGAGGTCTGATTATTGAGCGTGATCGTGCCGGGCGCGCTCGTGAGCGTCCCGATTATACCCGTCGCCGGGGCGTCGCCGGTGTTGATGAGACCGATAGTCAGCGCGATCGTTTCGCCGGGTTCGACGACGCCATTACCATTGCCGCCCGGCACGGCATCGCTCGCCGTCACATTGGCCGCACTCAGGGCGACCGTCGGGGCGATTGTGCCATTGGAAACGACGAGGGCGAAATCCTGATTGGTTAGTGTTGATGTGTCGACACCCTGACCGCCGAGGTTCGCGGCGGTCACCTTGACCGAGAAGCTGCCGTAGGTACCGGCCGGGAGGAAAACACTCTCGACGTTGTTTAGGGCATCGGCCGCGCCGCCGGGGGTCGAGTACTGGCCGCTGAAGACATTGCCTTTATAGGTCTGCCCACCGACCGTCACTTCGAGATCGAGATTATTGACGGACGCGACAGCGGCAGACGGCAATCCCGGCGCGTCGGTCCAGACGAGTGTGACGCGCAGCGGTTTGCCGGTGTTGGCGACCGTGCCGCCCTTGATATAGGTCTCGCCGGTGCTCGTGAAGGTCTTCGTTTGATCGACGATGAAGCGGGGCGCGCTGTCGAAAATCGCGCCGAGATTCGCGTCGCCCCAACCCTGGTTCGGGCTCGGCAGCGTGTCGTTCGCACTCGCGCCGGTGAGGTAGCGCGGCGCATTAAGGATGAGCGCCTTGAGCATCGCCGGGCTCGGCGCGGGGCCGGGGACCGATGAGGTACCAGTGATCTTGTGCGTGTAATAGGTGTAGACGAGCGAGGCGACGCCTGCGACGGCCGGGGCGGAGTGGCTCGTGCCGGTTGACCATGTGTAGAGCGTCTGTCCGTCCGGGTAATAGCTCGCGCAGACACCGGAGCCATTATAGACGTTCGCTCCGCCCTGAAAGTCCTGCGATGCTGGACCTTGGATGTGGGTGCCCGGCGCGACGATGTCCGGCTTGATGCGGCCATCCGACGTTGGACCGAGCGAAGAGTAGTCGGCGATATTGTCCGCATTCGCAGCCGTGTCGCCACAGCCAGAAACGCCATTGTCGCGCACGTTTTCGGTCGCGCCAACGGTCAACACGTTTTTTGCTGTCCCTGGCGAACCAATTGTTTGCGAGCCGAAAGAAGGGCAATCAAATGACCCGTTCGGTCCGCAGTTGCCTGCCGAGAAGATATGCAGCATTTGCTGATTGCCCGCCACGGTATCTGCCGCATCGCGCGTCAGGGCGTCATATGCCTGCGCCTCGGAGTCGTACACGCCGGATGTGTCCGACCCCCAACTGTTCGATGTGATTTGTGCCCCCGCGTTGTACGCGGATAACACCGTCCCCTGGTCAGTGTTCCCGCACCCACTCTCATCGAAGCCGCCGAAATTCTGGAAGATCTTCGTTCCGGCGACGCGGCCGAAGGGCGAGATGCCGAGACCGATATCGTAACCGTTGCCGTCGATGTACGGTGCGCCGGTCAGGTTGTTGTATCCCGCGACGATGCCCGCATTGAGATTGCCGTGTCCAGCCAATCCGTCACCGCTCGCGTCCGTCGTGCAGTTACCATTGAAAACGACGCGCGAACCGTTGGCGGACAGACCATCTACATGGAAATCGGGGTGTAGGGGAGTCGTCGTCCCATTGTCGATGCCGTCGTCCACGACATCCACGACTGGATACTGCAACGGATCATCTGGGAAGCCGTGATCGATCAGCCACTGGCGATACCCAGGCCCGGTCGGGACGACATTCGCGCCGTTGGTCGTCACGTTGCCGGCGACGATCTGGCCCTGCGCCTCGTCCTTCTTCTTCGGCGCTGTGTACGGCTCGACGTTGAAGACATCGGCGCGACCGGCGATAGCAGCGATTTGATTGCCCGGCACTTCGAGGGAGATATTGACGAAGTTGAGAACATTCTCCTGACCGCGCAGCACCTTGCCGCCGAGACCGCGCAGGCTGGCGATGGAGGCTTGCGTGCCGGTCGTCTTATAGAGTTGGATCGTGACGGCGACGGGCTGCGCCACCTGCGCCGCCTTCGCGGCCTGGAGCGGCGGGGCGATTCGGTAGGCGGGGTGGTAAGCGCCCGTCCACTGGACGGTCGGGTCCGCCTTCGCCTGCTGCTCCAGTTGCGTCAGTTGCCCGCCGTCCAGCCAGACGACGTAGGCATTGTTCGGCATGTACGCGACGACTTCGATGCCCGCTTTGCGCAGGCGCGCCAGCCACGCCGGTTTGATCGGGCCGACGAATTGCACCATCCAGAGTTGCTTGCCGCTGCTCTTGGTTTGCTGCGCGCTCGCCACAACCGGGGGGGCGCCCGCGACGGTGTTGATCGACGTGCCGCCGCGCAACTGGATGAGGTCGAAATCATCGCGCGCCTTGACGCTCGACCGGGCGGCGACGGCTTGCTTCTGCGCGTCACTCGTCCGCCAGAGCGAGAAGGAGTTGTAATCGGCGAGCAATGTCGCGCCGCTCTGCGCGAGTTGCTTCAGCGTGCCGGTATCCTTGCTGTCCACGACGATCTTATGCGACGGGCCGCTCGGTGTGGCGGCGGTCGCATCGAGCGGCAGCAAGAGCAGAATGAGCATGGCGACAGAGAAGATTGATGCGCGTTTGCGTCCCACGTTTGCGTTTTCTCCCCTGACGCTCCGCGAAGCCGGTGATGGCAACGGCGGCGCGCTTCCCCATTGTATCCACGGCACGGCCCCAGCAGAGCCGCGCGATCCTCGCTTCCCCCACGAAGCGAGGATTCACACTCCCACAGCGATCTCCCGCACGCAGTGTCCCCACCCGCGCACACAGACGATGCCAGTAACGATGGCGCTGCCAATAATGCACGCAGGCAAGGAAAACGTCAACCGGTGCCCCGGCCCCTACCGACGCGGGAGTGGGCTATACTCAGCGCACTCGTGGAGGCCGGAGATGCGATGGGGAGGGAACAATGGCGGAGTTGGATCTGATCATTCGGGGCGGGCGGATCGTCAATGCGGGCGACGTGGCGGTGGCGGATGTCGGCATCGCGGCGGGTGCGGTCGCGCAGATCGGCGGCGAGATGCACGCCGTGCGCGAGATCGACGCCACCGGCCGCTTGCTCCTGCCCGGTGGGATCGACGCGCACGTCCATCTCTCGTCGCCGCCCGGACGCCCGGCGCAGGTGCATCAATGGGTAGACGACTTCACGAGCGGGTCGCGGGCCGCGCTCGCCGGGGGCATCACGACGCTCGGCAATATGACCTTCCTCGCCGCCGGGGAGACGCCGCTCGCCGGGCTGGAGCGGGAGGCCGCTGTCGCGCGGGAGCAAACGATTGCCGATCTCTTCCTGCATCCGGTCCTCGGCGAGACGACGCCAAACGTGCTGAACGAAATTCCCCGCCTGCTCGATGCCGGGTGCAATACGATCAAATACTTCATGTCCACGCCCGCCTTCGACGGGCAGGTACGCGGCTATGTCGAGGCGACGCGCCGGGCAGGTGCGAATGACCTGCTCACGCTGATCCATTGCGAGGACGACGCGCTGATGGCGGACGCCGCTGCGCGACTGACCGCCGCCGGGCGGACATCGCTGCGCCACTATGCGGAGAGCCGCCCGGTCATCTCCGAAGTGGTGGCGACGCAGCG
Organism: Thermomicrobiales bacterium; assembly: GCA_051002645.1. Lineage (GTDB taxonomy): Bacteria > Chloroflexota > Chloroflexia > Thermomicrobiales > JALYUS01 > JALYUS01. Next base: position 770 of record JBPCMC010000491.1, on the reverse strand, counting down.
CGCCGTGGCGATTGCCGAGGCGACCGGCGCGCCCGTCTACATCGTCCATCTCTCGTCCGAGCGCGCGCTGGCGGTCTGCGCCGATGCCCAGGCGCGCGGCGTGCCGGTCTACGTCGAGACGCGCCCCTTCTATCTCCACCTGACGCGCGAGCGATTGGCGGAGGCGGACGGCGCGAAGTACATCGGGCAACCGCCGCTGCGTGAGCGGCGCGACGTGGACGCACTCTGGGCGGGCATTCAGCAAGGCGTCGTCAACACCGTTTGCACCGATCACGCGCCGTGGTCGCTGGCGGCGAAACTCGACCCGGCCCTGACGATCACCCGCCTGCGGCCCGGCGCGGAGAACCTGCAAACGATGCTGCCGATGCTCTACTCCGAGGGCGTGCGCGCCGGGCGCATCTCGCTGCGCCGCTTTGTGGAGGTGACCGCGACGAATGCGGCGCGGCTCTTCGGCCTCTATCCGCGCAAGGGGGTCATCGCCGTCGGCAGCGACGCGGACATCGTCGTCTTCGACCCGGAGCGCACCCAGACAGTCGAGCGTGGGATGCTCCAATCGAACGCCGACTACTCGGTCTATGAGGGATGGTCGGTGACAGGTTGGCCGGAATTGACCTTGCGGCGCGGCGAAATCGTCTATCAGGACGGCGCCGTGACTGGCAAGGCGGGCAGTGGCGCACTCGTCCGGCGCGGCGCGACCATGCTCTTGTAGTCGCACGGACCGTGAAATTCACGGTGGCGGCGGGCTTCAGCCTGCCGCATCTCACGCGTTC
>JBPCMC010000490.1:0-2536 GCA_051002645.1 Thermomicrobiales bacterium | reverse complement strand
GCCACCACCATTCCCGACACCGCGCTGTAGCCTTAACTGAACCGCATTGGGCTTTAGCCTGCCGAACCTTGCTGCGGCAGGCTAAAGGCCGCCGCCACCGACGCAATTACACCGAAACCCGCTCTAGTCCGCGACGCCGAGGTAGTGCCATGCGGTCGCGACAGCGACTTGCGTGTACATGATGATCGAGTTGAGGTCCTGCGATTCATCGTTGTTGTGCGCGCCCGCCTTGGCGCGGTCGGCCTCGGGGTGGCCGGGGGTGTAGCCGTACGCATGGACACCGAGCGGTCGGAGCAGGCGGCTATCGGTGAACCCGACGGTCAGCGAGGGGATGAAGATGACCTTGTCGTAGCCGTAGCGGCGCAAGACGATCCGCGTCGCCTCCTGCATCGCCGCGACGCATGGGTCATCCTGCGGCGAGGCGGAGGAGATCGCCGTCGTGCGCACCTCGAAATCGACAAAACCCAGCCCGTCGAGGATATGCGCGAATTCCCCTCGGATATATTCGGCGTCCTGCCACGGCAGGGTGCGAATGTCGCAGGTGATGTGGCACCGCTCGGCGATACTGTTCGACTTGACGCCCGCCTGGATCATCGAGACGCCGATGGTCATGCGCGAGAGCGCCTTGAGCGAGGAGGCGAGCGAGGGCTCGTGCTCACCCACCCGCGCAATCGTCCGCTCGACATTCTCCGCCGTAACCGCCCCCGCGACGCCCGCCAGTTGGTCGAGATGCTGGAACATCGGGTCGGTCGCGTCCAGCGTCGGCTCGTACGACTTGATGCGCTGGATCACCTCGTAGGCGCGGTCGATTGCGTTGTCCGCGCGCCAGGGTTGCGAGGCATGGAAGCCGCGCCCGCGCACATCGAGATGGACCTCATATCGCCCCTTCTCGCCGAGCGAGAAGAAGTAGACGAGCGTGCCGTCCGCCAACTGCATGGGGATGCCGCCGCCGCCCTCATTCACGGCGGCGGTTGTGTTCACCAGATCGGGGCGGTTCTGCGCCAGCCAGGCGAAGCCATAGACGCCGCCCGATTCCTCGTCCGCGCCGGATTCGATATGGAGATCGCCCTTCAGCCGCACCCCGGCCCGCTTGAGGAAGATGGCGGCCATCGTGCTGCCGGCCACCGTGCTTTTCATGTCCGAACTGCCCCGGCCCCAGAGCCGCCCGTCCTTGATCTCGCCGCCGAAGGGGTCGGTGGTCCACAGGTTCGGGTCCTCGACGGGCACGACATCGGTGTGCCCGAGCAGGCCGAGCGAGCGATCCGTGTCGCCCGCCCCCTTGATGACCGAGACGACGTTGCCCCGTGCGGGTGCGCTCTCCACCACCGTGCTCTCGATGCCGTCCGCGCGGAGTTTCGCGGCGAGGAACTTGGCGGCGGGCGTCTCGTTACCCGTCGGCATCACGCCGGTACTGACCGTATTGATCCGCACCAAATCCCGCGCGAGCGCGATCACCTCATCTCGCCCCGCCTCGACCATCGCCAATACCTCATCCAGCGTCGCCATCCCCTACCTCTTTTCTTGAACCGCGAAGGCGCGAAGAACGCGAAGAAGAATACAAGAGAACGGAGAAAAGAGGAGAATCCAATCGCGGCGTTTTCCTTCTCCTCTCTCCTTCGTGCTCTTCGTGTCTTCGTGGTTAAGTCCCCGTCAATGTGGCGGGTGGAAGTCGAGGTTGATCAGTTCGAGGCGGCCGACGCGGAGGGCGTGCAGGTGTTTGCGCTGCTGGCGCATGACGAATTCGAGCGGATGGCCGGTGCCGAAGGGGAAGATGGTGAGCATTTCCTCGTACGCTGCGATTGCCTTCGGGTGGTCGCCCTCTTCCTCGTAGAGTTTGCCCAGCTCGCTCCAATGCCACCACTCGGGCGCGCCCTGCGCGATCGCCGTCTCCACCCAGCCGATCGCTTGCGCGCGCGAGGCTTCAATTTCCGGGTGGGCGCGCAGCATCGTCATGCCGATCAGGACGCGGACATTCGTCGGGTCGAGGGCGAACGCCTCCTTGTAGCGGCGCACGGACTCCTCTTCCTTCTCCGCCGTGAAGAAGACGCTGCCGGTGAGCATCGTCGCGAGGTCGGCGAGGATCGCGGCGCGCGTGCGGTCGTCACCGGCGAGGCTCGCCGCATCGCGGAGCGTGGCGAAGGCCATCTCATGCTCTTCCTCATCGAAGGTGGCGGTAGAACGCTCGAACTGGGCGCGTCCGAGCGCCCGCAGCGTCTCCGCGTCGCGCGTGTCGTCGGCGAGCGCCTCGGCGATCTCCACCGCCTCATCGAACTCGCCCGCCGCAAGCAATTGGTCGATCCGCATCAACGCGGGCGCATAGGCGGGTATCTCAGGCATTGCGCAGTCAATCCTTTCCACTCCCGCCTATCCTACCCCGCTGCCCTCCCACTGAACAGGTGGGAACGGGTTTGAACCAGGGCTTATGCATTCTCGGCAAGCGGGAAGCCGAGGAAGGCGAGAGCTTCCTTCGGATGGCCACTGTAGTAGCGTAACCGCTCGGCAATCGTCCGCCATCCCGCCCGATGCAGCAGACTGA
>JBPCMC010000489.1:0-6161 GCA_051002645.1 Thermomicrobiales bacterium | reverse complement strand
AAAAGATGAAACCGCAAACACGCAAAGGAAGCAAGGAAAGGGAAAGAAGAGCGAGTGGTTTCTCTTCTCTTTCCTTTTTGTTCCTTTTGGCGGCTGGGCGGTTCAATCTCCAGTTGCCTTCAGTCGCGCGTTTCCCGGATCGTACAGCGGCTCGCGGGCGACGGTCGCCGGGTAGCGCGTGCCGAAGAACTGGATTGTGACCGGCGTTCCGGGCGTCGCGTATGCCGTCGGCAGGTAGCCATAGGCGATGCTCGTGCCGACTGAATAGCCATAGTTCGCGCTCGTTACATATCCCAATAGATCATCGCCCGCGAGGATCGGTTCTTTGCCCATCACGACGACGCGCGGATCGTCGAGGGTGAGGCAGCAGAGTTTGCGCGCGACGCCTTCTGCCTTGATGCGCAGGAGCGCGTCCCGGCCGAGGAAGTCGCCTTTGGCGAGGTTGACGGCGAAGCCGAGGCCCGCCTCGTAGGGGGTGTATTCGGTGTGGATGTCCGCGCCCCAGAGGCGATAGCCCTTCTCCAATCGGAGGGCATCGAACGCCCCGCCACCGGCGGCGATGAGGCCGAGCGGCTGCCCCGCCGCCCAGAGCGTCTCCCAGAGTGCGCCGCCGTACTCGGTTGGCGCGTACAGTTCCCAGCCGAGTTCGCCGACGTACGAGACGCGCGCCGCCCAGACCGGGACGTGCCCGACCGTGATCTGCCGCGCCGTGAAGTAGGGGAAGGCCGCGTGCGTCACATCGTCCGCGCTGACGCGCTGAAGCAGGTCGCGGGCGCGCGGCCCCCAGAGACCGAGGCAGCAGTGCGCCGATGTCATATCCCGGATTTGCACCGCGCCGTCGTCCGGCAGGTGGTGACGGAGCCAGGCGAGGTCGTGCATCCCGGACGCGCCGCCGGTAATGAGCAGGAAGCGGTCGGCGGCGAGGCGCGTCACGGTCACGTCGCAGCGGATACCGCCCTGTGCGGTGAGCATGGCGGTATACGTCACCTTGCCGAAGGGCTGATCCATCTGGTTCGCCGTCATCCATTGCAGCCAGGCGAGCGCGCCCGGCCCGCTGATCTCCAGCTTCGTGAAGGGTGTCAGGTCGAAGAGCGCGACCCGCTCCCGCGTGGCGAGGTGCTCCGCGCCGATGATCGGGGACCAGTTGCGGGCTGTCCATGCGGTGCGTTCCGGCCATGCGGGGCCGCGCCGGGCGAGTTCCGCCTCGTTCGCGGCGTACCACTGCGGCCGCTCCCACCCCGCGCTCTCGAAGAAATGCGCGCCGAGCGCCTGCTGCCGCGCATAGAAGGGGCTGACGCGGAGGTTGCGCGGCTCCCGCGTCTGATCGAGCGGGTGGATGACATCGTAGACCTCGATGTACTGCTGGTTCGCCCGCGTGCGGGTGTAGTCGCGGCTCAGGGCGTGGCGGTGGAAGCGGTTGAGGTCGCTCTCGCGCAGGTCGATGCTCGGCGTGCCCGTGACGATCCACTCCGCCATCGCCCGCCCGACGCCCCCGGCGTGCGTGATCCAGACCGCCTCGGCGGACCAGAAGCCGCGCACATCGGGCGATTCGCCGAGGAGCGAGAAGCCGTCCGGCGTGAAGGAGAAGAGGCCGTTGAAGACCGAGGCGATCCCGGCTTCCCGCAGGGCGGGGATGCGCGCGTAGGCGTCCTCCAGCGATACGGCCATGTGCTCCGGCGTGTAGGGCATGATGGCGGGGTGGTCATTCTGCATGAGCGCTTCAGCGGCGACGGGCAGCGGGTCGTGCCGGTAGGAGCCGAAGCCGTAGGCGCTGCCGTACTGGCGGAAATAGAGGTCCTTATCCTGATCGCGGAGGATCGGGTGGCGGAGGATGTCGCGCTCATCCACCAGTTCCGGCAGGGGATGCGTCTTGGCGGTGATGTGCTGCATCGGCGTGAGCGGGATCGGCACGCCGGCCATCGCGCCGATCAGCGGCCCCCAGATGCCCGCCGCCGAGACGACGATCTCCGTCGCGATCCGTCCCTGCGGCGTGACGACCGCCCGTACCCGCCCGTTCGCGACCTCGATGCCGGTGACGGGCGTATGCTCGTAAAAAGTCGCGCCCCGCTCCGCTGCCGCAGCCGCCAGGCCGCTGGTGATGGCCGCCGGGTTCACCACGCAGTCGCCGGGGACGGAGAATGCACCATAGAGGTCGTCCGTGCGGAGAATCGGGATCATCCGTCCCGCCTCGTCCGCGCCGATCAGGGCGGCGTCCAGCCCGCACGCCATCGCCTGCCCGACGCGCCGCTTCAACTCCTCCCACCGCTCCGGCGTGGAGGCGATCTCCAGGCTGCCGGTGCGCCAGAATGCCTGCTCCGGCGTCGCGACCTCGCTATAGAGTCGCGCGCTCGCCATCGCCAGTTGCGTGACGCTCCGGGAGACGTTGTGCTGGAACATCATCCCCGGCGCGTGCGAGGTCGAGCCCCAGTTCTGCCCGAGCGGCCCCTGCTCCAGCACGACGATGTTGCGCCAGCCCAGCCGCGTCAGTTCATACGCCGTGCTGCACCCGACGATCCCCGCGCCGATAATGACGACCCTCGCGTGCGTCTGCATCGCGCGTTCCTTTCCGTGCCATCTCGTGCGTTCCCGCCCAGCGGCACACCACCGAACAGAGAGGGAAGGAAGCGAATGCTACCGCCCGCGCTCTCCTTGGACAACACGATACGGAGATATGGGATAAGGCCCAATAAAATCTGCATCTGCATCTATTCGTGCGACAATCTTGGTTCATAACTACTGAATCCGAGACTTTTATGAACCATGCCACGGTATTCTATTCGGTGGCGAAACGAGGAGGAAGCGAACTATAATTGGCTTCGGTCTATCCACAACAGGCTCTGAATACTTGCTCAGCGTCCTTAATGCCCTCATCAACTGCCTGACGTAGGAGTTGGCACCCCTCGTCGCGTCGCGGAGGTTGACGAGTCAGAAAGGCACCAAGAGCAACCTTTGCATCGGCGAGCCCGCCCGCGATCGCTTTCTGATACGCGCCTTCAGCCTCTTGCTCATGCCCCGACTTCCCCGCGAGCATTACCCCTAGATTGAATGCGGCCTCCCTCTCTCCCAGCGCCATACCTGCGCGGAATGCCTCGATCGCTTCGCTGGTCTTTCCCTGTTCGTTAAGCAATATCCCGAGGTTGTTCGCCGCTAGACCGGCACCGAGTGCCATACCTGTGCGATAAATCGCTTTCGCCTCGTCGGTCTTTCCCTTTGCGACGAGCAGCCTCCCGAGATTGACTGCGGCCACGCCGATACCCTGCGCCAGAGCTATACTGTAGGCTTCGATAGCCTCATCAACCTTCCCCTGCTCGTTGAGCACCATCCCAAGATTGAATGCAGCCGTATCGCTCCCTAGCATCACGCCCTTTCGGTAAGCCTCTTCCGTCTCATCGCTCTTACCCTGCGCGGCGAGTTCCACGCCGAGGTTGGATGCAGACGCACCGTCCCCTAGCGCCATGCCCGTGCGCCATACGTCTACCGCCTCATCGGCCTTCCCTTGCTTGTCGAGGAGTACCCCGAGATTGAAGGCCGACCTACCGTCGCCTAGAGCAATACCCGCGCGCAACACGTCCGCCGCGTCTTCGGTCTTCCCCTGCTTACTGAGCAACGCTCCGAGGTTGGATGCCGCCTTACCGTTGCCCAGCGCCATTCCTGTACGGTAGGCTTCTGTCGCCTCGTCAGTCTTCCCTTGCCGCTCAAGTAGCACCCCAAGGCTGAAGCCTGATTCACCATGGCCATGTGTTATGCCTGTGCGCCATGCCTTGATCGCCTCGTCGCTCTTCCCCTGCCTCTCGTGCAGAAAGCCTAAACTCAATGCCGCTCCGCCATGACCTAGCGCCATGCCCATACGATAGGCTTTAATAGCCTCGTCGGTACTCCCCTGCTCGTCGAGCAACCCCCCAAGGTTGAACGCCGCTCCGCCATGACCTAGTGCTACGCCCACGAGCAACGCTCCTATCGCCTCATCGACTAACCCCCGTCGTTTTAGCAGCACTCCGAGATTAGATGCTGCCCTACCATCGCCAGTCATCATACCGGTGCGAAATGCCTCCATTGCCTCGTCGGTCTTCCCCTGCTGATCGAACAATACTCCGAGGTTGAATGCCGCTCTGTCGTAACCTAACGCTAGGCCCGCGCGCCACGCTTCGACCGCCTCGTCAGCCAATCCTTGTCGCATTAGCAGCACTCCGATATTGGACGCCGCCCTACCATCGCCTATGTCCATGCTCGACCGCCACACGCTCATCGCCTCGTCGGTCTGTCCATGCTCGTTGAGCGCCACGCCGAGATAGAACAATCCTTCGCCGTCACGCTCTTCTTGAAGGACTGGTGTCAGGGCACGCAGTTCCGGCATCGTCGGTTGGTATGCGACACAGACCTCGAGATACGGGCGATACGTCCTAAGAACCCTCACGTTGCCCTCATCCAAGAACTCGCCGAACGCTTCCTCGTCCGTAAGCCGTTTGAGTCGATCCCACACATCTCGGCCAAGAAAACGCCCATCCCCAATTATCTGCTCCGATACCGCTCGCAGCACCGACTCGCGTAACTGCGGTTGTCGCGCCACGTACAGCAGTTTCGCGGCGTCCAACAGGCGACTCATCGCAGTGTCCCCTTGCAGGTCATCGCGCAGCCGTTCGTAACGCTGTCTCATGGCAGTAATATCGAGGAACAATGAGCCCAACGTGCGATCAAAGCGCCGGTCAAAATCCTCTCTGGCGATACCAAGTTGCTGCGCAAACCCCCACCCTTCGGCTTCTTCGATGTCCCTACCGTCCTGACCAACACGGCTCGTGAAGATAACGCCTTTCCGTCCGATCTTGGTGAGCAGCCGACCTTGCAAACTCTCAAGACGCTTCCACTCTTTGCTATCTCGTGACACGCAGATCAGGCGCAAAGACCGAACTCCAATTGCGTCGAAACGTGCCCACCACGAAAGTGGGCGGCATGATTCAGCGGTTTCATGCAAATCATCAAAAATAATGAAGACATTCTTTCCTACAAAGTCCGCTGTATTGAACATCTCCGGCGGTTCGTCTGTGATCGGAAGAATAACGAGCGCATTGGGATCGTGTTGGGTTAGGTGCCATGCCAGCCGCGTCTTACCCGTTGTCGGCCTGCCAACGATGATGATCGCGCCGCTGCTGTCGAGAGTTTCGCGCGCGACACTATCTACCGCTCGCGCGAAATAGAGATCGTTCGAGTGCTCCGTCTTCGCGATGAGGAAATCTTGCTCGTTGAGCAATCGAGCGGGCTTGACGAGTGCGGCACCTGTTTCGCTCAGCGACGTATCGGTCAATTTCAATAGCCGCGTAGTAAATTGATGAATTTGCTCAACAGAGATAGTCAACCGATCGATTTTGTGATCTTGTCTTCGTTGCCAAAGAGAAAGTGTACGATCCAAATTCCTGTCAAAGAGACTCACAAACAGCTCGTAATCGCGACGTGGATCATACTCGATCTGCCTGATGCCCGCTTTCATGTCTGGTTGTTCAAGCAATCCCTCGGCTGCCTCATACCAGATTGAGACGTTCTTGAGTTCCAATGACTGATGAAAGGCTTCTTTTATCACGTTGTCCGCGAAGAATTTTCGCAGTATGTCGGGCTTGGATGCACCATATTCCGCCAGGGTGTACGCATATACGCCATCAAAATCGGAGGGCGGCGTTCCCGGTTTGAGTCCGACAGCCTGAATCGCGCGAATGGCTCTTGCATCGCGGCTCGCCTTCTGAATGCCGAGCTTTCCAAGGAATGTCAGCACTGGTTTGAGTACTGCGATATGCATTGCCGTATCCGTTGTAATCCGTGGAGTTAGCCGATTCCGTAGACACGCGATGCGCGCAAGTACCGGGCGGCGTTGCTCACCAGTCAGCGACGCTGTTGTCTGCCTCATAGAACCACTCGCCGCCCAGTTCTTCGGTGTGGGCGGACATCGCGGCGATCTCCTTTTCGTCCACGATGACGCCGAGGCCGGGGGCAGTGGAGAGGGCCATGTGGCCGTCGGCGAGCTTCCAGTCGAGTTGGACGGGGCCGTTCACCTGCTCGGGGCCGATCATCTCCTGGATGAGGAAGTTCGGCACGGCGGCGTCCACATGCAGGCAGGCGGCGAGGGCGACCGCGCCGATCGCGCAGTGGGGCATCGTGTGGATGTAGTAGACCTC
>JBPCMC010000488.1:0-9085 GCA_051002645.1 Thermomicrobiales bacterium | reverse complement strand
CTGCGTCCGCCTCAGCGCCTGCCAACAGAGGCGCGGCCCGGTATCGGGGGCAACCGACCGACGTTTTCCCGGCATTATGAACCGGGACCGGAGAGGTAATTCGCGCGTTGCCCGTGTCCGCAGGCTTCCACCAACCGCCTGCTCGCTGTCGGGACGGGAGGGCAGCGCTACTGGCATCCCCGGCGTCGTTATTGGTCAGTATGCACGAAAACAACGTGCTGCACAAGAGGCACAAGAAGCCGGATGCCAGTAGCCAGTAGCCAGTGATTCCAATCCCCTTCTGGCTACTGGCTGCTAGCTACTGATTTCTCTCCAATTCCCGCAACCAATGATGGATCCCGTTCGTTGTATTGCATGAACGGCAGCGCGTTTTTGGCGCATCCCCGTCATGTAAACAAACGATCCTGTACGGACACAATCAATCTCGACGCGCGGAGTTTCGCCCGAAGGAGCACGTACATGCACGGGTCTCGACGTCACGGCCTCGTTCGCCCCCTCATCGGCTGCCTGATGCTCCTCACGCTGCTCGCCGCCGCTAGCCCGGCGAGCGCTGCGAGTGGTGCGCCCCTCTACGCCCGACCGACCGGGCACACGATCCCCGCCGCGTTCCGTCCCGTATGGGAGCAGACCGGCGGTGCGGACGGCCTCGGCTGGCCGCTCGATGAGGCGAAGGCGACGACCGATGGGCAGGAGCAGTGGTTCGAGTACGGCCGCATCGTGCAGCGGGGGAGCAACGCGCCCGAACTGGCCGTCGTCGGGCGCGAGGCGGCGCAGTTCGGCTCGGTCCTCACCCTCGCCTCCTTCAAACCGCTGCCGAAGCCGACCGGCCCCGCCCCCGCGAGCGCGCTCTACTTCTCGAAGTGGGGGCACTGGACGGCAAACGGTTTCTTCTCCGTCTGGAACACCCGGAAGGCGCTCCTCGGCGAGCCGATCTCCGAGGAGTTCCAGCAAAACGGCGATACCGTCCAGTACTTCGAGAGAGGGCGGCTGGAGATCGACGTCACCGCGAATAACGCCATCCGCGTCACACAACTCGGCGTGCTGGCGCACGGCCCCGCCGCGCCGCCCAACGATCCGCCGGACGGCGCGGACTTCATCGGTGAGGCGCCGATCCGAGACATTCAGGGCGTCACGCCGCACCAGGGACATTGGGTGCTGGTCAATCTCGCCCAGCAGCATCTCTGGGCCTTCGACGGCTCGAACCTCGTGCAGGAACTCGATGTCTCCACCGGCGTCGCCGGCCATGCCACGCCAACCGGATCGTATCAGGTGATGCAGCGCTTCCTATCGCAGGAGATGATCGGCCCCGGCTACGACCTGCCGAATGTGCCGTACGTCCAGTACTTCGGTAACGATTCGCTCTCCTGGCAGGAGGGGTACTCGCTCCACGGCACCTACTGGCACCACAACTGGGGACACGTCATGTCGCATGGCTGCGTCAATCTGCCGACCGATTTTGCGGGCTGGCTCTGGGACTGGGCCACTGTCGGCACGCCGGTGGAAATCATCGCCGGCTAGCCCACGGAACGCCCCGCTCGGCACTGCCCAACCCGGCGTGATTATCCCTCTGTAGACAGAAGAAAGGACGGGGCCGCGCGGCCCCGTCCTTCATGTCCTGTGGTACCGCCGGATTAGTACCGGCGATTGCCGCCACCGTAGCCGCCGCCACCGCTGCGCTCTTCGCGCGGGCGGGCTTCGTTGACGGTCAGGGAGCGGCCATCCATCTGATAGCCATTGAACTGCGTGACGGCGAGCAGTGCCTCGTTATCGTTCGCCATCTCGACGAACGCGAAGCCCTTGCTCTGGCCCGTCTCACGGTCCATGATCAAACGGACGGAACTGATATCCCCCACCTCGGAGAAGAGGGTGCGAATGGCATCCTCCGTCGTGGAGTAGGGAAGACCGCCGACATACAAACTCTTTGCCATTACACTGTCTTTCTCGCTCGCCGGTCGGAACCTCGCGCGCGACTACCGTTCTCGCGCCTGATCCATACCAGTAACAAGCGAGGACTTTCGAAATCCCATCATACCATGAAACGCATGTTTCGTCCAATTTGTTCACAAGCGACAGCGATCTGTCGCCTCATCAGCGGCGAGCAGACAGGCGCGATCGCATCACGATTCGCCCTCATCGCGGACGGCGCGACCGGGCGTGCGCGCCCGCGTCTCGCGCGGTTCGGGCGCGCGCTCGGCGGCGGAGAGCTCCTCGAAGACCGCCATCGCCACCGCCGTCTGGTCGGCGGGCAGGCGATTGAGGATCGCTGGCAAGACGCCCTGCTCCGCGAAGGCGCGCGTCGAGCCGCCCCAGGTCACGCTCGCGAAGCGGTCGATGGCCGTCAGGCTCGGTCGGCGCGCCTCGATGATCGCGATCTCGCGACCCGACGCGAAAAGCAGTTCGGTCGTGAAGAGGGCAGGCCCATCGACCGATGATTGGCGCAAATCGACCACCAGAGCGCGTTGCAGGCGCGGGAAGGCGAGATAGAGGACATCAGCCCCGGCGATGGAGCGGAGGATCATCCGGCGGGTGGGCGCGGGGACATCACCGTTCGGCGCGGCGGCTTTCGTCAACATCCGTTCACCCATCCTCCCGCGAGCGGGGTGTGATCGTGCTCGCGTATGATGCGACGGTGCATGAGTGGGCCTCCTCCGGTCCGTATCGGCGCTGCGCGCCCGCGATACCGGCCGGTGACCTGCGTTATCGGAGCAGGAGCAAAAGCACGGAAACGATCGCGACGACGAGCCCGGAGGCGGCGAGCGCCACCATCCAGCCCGTCCGCGTCAACGGCGATGAAGGCGACGTGCTGTATCGCTGCCGCGACCCGCTCACGCCGCACGACGATTCCATACAATCGGCATCCACGGTCCGCCGCGCGGATCGTGCATTGGGGTAAGTACAGCAAGAGAATTAGTGAGAGCCACTGTCGTCGGGGCCGTCATCGGGCCCGCTTCCCCCAACGCTGGAGGAGACGACACGAGGGGCGATGGGCGGTGCGCCACCGGCCCGGAAAACGCGCGGTCGTCGTCAGCGTCGCATTCATAGTATACCACGATGCGATTAAGTTCACATCGTCGATGTTGGTATGCTTCGGATACCTGTTATCCCCGGAACGGTGGGGGGGGGGATTGAGCGTTGCGCCGCAACGCTCAGCCGAGCGGCACGACATACCGGACGATCAACCAGAAGCAGCAGAAACTCCCGCCAAGCACGAAGAGATGCCAGAGCGCGTGCGAATCGAAGACGCCGGGGAAGAGTCGGGGCCGCTCGATGATAAAGATCAGTGCGCCGACGGTGTAGACAATGCCCCCGGCGAGCATCCAACGCACCCCGGCGGGTGGCAATGCATGGAAAAGGACCGGCGCGGCGGCCAAACCCACCCAGCCGATCAGCACGTAGTACGCGGTGGAGAGCCAGCGGGGGGCATGCATCCAGCGGGTGGTAAAGAGCAGCCCGCCGAGGACGAGCGCCCAGACCAGCCCCAGTAGCCCCCACCGCCAGACATGGTGCAGGGCGATCAGGCAGAGCGGCGTATAGGTGCCCGCGATGAAGACGAAGACCATCATCACATCGAACCGGAGCAGCCGCGCCTCGGCGGGCGGCGAGAGGCGCAGCGAATGGTGGAGCGTACTTGCCGTATAGAGGGCGAGCTGGCTGACCCCAAAAATGCACAGGCCGATCAGCACGAGCACATTGCCGCTCGTGACGCCGATCCAGACGAGGGCGACCAGCGCCGCGATTGACAGGAAAACTCCGGCCAGATGGGTCAATCCATTGGCCGGTTCGCGCAGTTTGGTCGTCATCATAGGGTTCTCCACTCTCTCATGCAGTCTGGGGCGTTCATCGCACCGGGGGTCGCGTACCACTCAATTGCGGTCGCCGCGCGCCCCCGCTCTGGGGCACTCAGGGGTGGGTGAAACCTACTGCGATTCGCTCTGGGGGCGCAGGGGCGCGGCGGCGACATGGAGCGCGCCGAGGATCTCCCGGTAGGAGCGCAGGATCGACGTCTCGTGATACGGGATGTTCTGCTCCCGGCAGAACGCTGCGACGATCCGCTGCGCCGCCGGCAGCCGGTTGCGCGGCAGCGCCGGAAAGAGGTGGTGCTCGATCTGGTAGTTGAGTCCGCCGTAGCACCAATCGGTCACGCGATTCCCCCGGACATCGCGCGCGGTCAGCACCTGCGACCGGAGCGCGTCCAGCGGCGCATCGGCGTCCGGGACGACCATCCCCTTGTGATTGGGCGCGAAGACCAGGCCGAGATAGAGGCCCGTCGCCGCCTGATGGACCACGATCAGCAGCAGCGTGGACCAGGCGCCGAGGAAATAGAGCGGCACGCCGAGATAGAGTGCCGCATTGAGGATCAGCGCGGCGGCTTCCCAGCGACGGTACGACGAGCGCTCGCTGAGTACGAATCGGACGCTGGCGATGCGCTGACCATACACGAGCAGGGTGAGAAGCGGGACCGCGCAGTAAACCTGATAGCGCGCGACCAAACGCGGCAATCCGCGCTTCCCGTCCGCCTGGCCGGTAGTCAGGGCGAAGAGCGGGAGGTCCATATCGGGGTCCCGGTCGACATCGTTCGGGTGAGCGTGGTGCCGGTTGTGCTTCTTCACCCACCAGCGATAGCTGCCGCCGGAGAGCAGATTGCCGCAGACGATCCCGACCAGGGCATTCTGCCAGCGGCGCACGAAGCCCTGCCGATGCCCCGCATCGTGGACGATAAAGGCAAGTTGGACGGATATCACGCTCAGAAAGAGCGCGCCGAGGACGATGCCCACCGGGCCATGAAAGGCGGTCAGGAGGGCGATGCAGGCAATCAGCAGCGCCGCCGTGACGAGGATATTGAGACCGAAGGAGCGCGGCTGGGGCTGCAATAATCCGGCGCTCTGCACCCGGCGGCGCAATTCGCGGTAGTCGTCGTGCATTATCGCCACCCCCTCAGACAGGGAAGCGAATAGTCGATCGGCGAGCGGAAACTATTGAGGACTGTCGTTGCAAACGTTGCGAATGGGTGCGTCATCGGACGCCCTTCCCGCGCCACTGGGTGAATACGACACGAGCGGGGATGGGCGGTACATCGCCTGACCGGAAAACGCTTGGTCGTCGTCAGCGTAGCGTCATCAGTATAACAGTACATGAACGGGTTCACATCCTGACGAGAAGAAATCTATAGAAATACATACATTTAGACTGGGAATTTGCTTCTGTCGCTGAAAGAAACGAGATATGGGCGATGGCGTGGTATCCTTACGTATGTCAAGTTCCTGACCCCCGCTCGATATCCTCACATGGTGCGGGCCGCGCTGGAGAGCGCCGCCGATGCGAGACTCCCAAGGGTCGCAGGCCGACAGACACCCATCGGGTGTGTGCCGGACGCGAGGAGGAGTGCATGGCATCGCCGCGAATTGGATTAGCCTCACCGAAAGGACGCCCCGGCCCGAAGCCGCGCGGACGCAGCGTCGTCCCCCTGACGATCACCGTGACCCGCGCGCAACGCTCGGCGCTCGAACTCCTTGCCGACGTGCAGCAGCGCAGCATCAGCGCGGTCGTCCGCCAGTTCATCGCGGATGGGCTCACGACGGAAATCGCACCCGTACTCTGAGGAGATGCGGCCGACCGTCGCAATAAGGAGCAACCAGATGTCTACACCATACTACGGCCCCAATAGCGCGCAGAATCGCCTGGGCGAGCACGATGCAGCGCAACGCGCCGAGCGGGACGCGGAGCAGGCGGCAGCGCGGGCGGCGCGTGATGTCGCCGCCGCTGCGCAACGCACGGAGGGAAATGCCGCCGCCGCCGCGACCCGCATCGCCCGCGAGCAGGAGAGCGACGCGCACAGCGAGCAAGCCCACCACTGGCGGCCAAACCGCCTCCCTCGCCCCGAATAATAGGGAGCAGCGCGCGGAGGATGGTGTACGATACGCGCACACGCCGCGCTTGTGGTTCCCGGCCACCGCATCCGCCCCGCAGCGACGGAGACGGCAGCGTACGCGAGATAAACGGGCCAGTGGCCGGGTTGTTATTGGGACCAGCGAAGGGTTCTTCGTATGCAGGCATCCGTACCGCCAAGCGATGCTGAGACGCGCGTCACGGCATATACGCACGATAGCAATCTCACCTGGGTCGTCACCGCCTTGGCGGAGCACCGAGAGGCGATCCTGGCACGCTGGTTGGATGCCGCAGCATTGCAGCCGTTCCACCACGGCCATCGGGAGCACGCGGTTGCGGATCACATCCCCACGCTCTTCGATGCGCTCGTCGCCCTCCTAGCGCGCAACGCGCCGAGCACCCGCGATCCCGCCGCGCCGCTCAACGATCCGGCGATCCTGGCAGCTGCTCAAGGGCACGCGCTGATGCGCGTCGAGCAGGGACTCGCTCCGGTCGATGTGCTCACGGAATTCCGCCTGCTGCGTCAAGAGTTATGGCACGCGCTGCGCATGGCGATCCCCGACAGCGCGCCGTCCAGCGATGTCGTCGGCGCCGAACTGCTGGTCAACGACGCGCTCGACGGAGCGAGCGCCCTCGCGCTGACCGCACTGACCGACCACGTCGACCGGGTACGCGAGGAGTTCCTGGCAACGATCGTCCATGATCTTCGCCAGCCGCTCACCAAGATTCGCGGCTATGCTCAGTTGGCGGATCGCAACCTCGACCGACCCGCGCCCGATCTGGCGCACCTGAAGGGCGGGCTTTCCCGGATCGTGGACGCGACGGACGAATTGCAGACGCTCCTGACGGTGCTGGTCGATGCCTCGCGGACGGCGCTGGGGGCACTCACCCTCCACCCGACACTGACCGACCTCGCGGCGCTGATCCATGAAACCGTCGCGCAATTGCCGGCCGATGTCGCGCAGCGGGTGGCGGTGCGGATCGCCCCCGGCGTCGATACAATGGGGTGGTGGGATCGGGAGCGACTCGGCCAGGTGCTGACCAATCTATTGGCGAATGCCGTCAAGTACGCGCCCGCCGAGACACCGGTGACGGTGACGGTGGAGGGAGAAGATACCACCGTCACCGTGCACGTGCGGGACGAGGGAATTGGCATCGCCGCCGATGATCTACCCCAACTCTTCGACCGATACTTCCGCGCCCGAAACGCGACGGAGCGCGGCATCGAGGGCTTGGGACTCGGGTTATATCTTTGTCGCGGCATCATCACCGCGCACGGCGGGGAGATACAGGCGTCATCGCCCGGCCCCGATCAGGGCACGACGATCCAGTTCACGGTGCCCCGGCAGCCACCGGATCGCGCGGCGGACTGATTGTCAGAACGCCGTTATCGCGTCCGCATCGGCACAGCGGGCGGGAGGGTGGGTGGATCGTGCCGCTCCTCGATCGGGATTTCGGCCTCCCCCGTCTCCTCCTGATTGACCTCCTGCAACTGCTCGGCGATCTCCGTCGCCATCATCCCCGCCTTCACCGCCGATGTCCCTTGCGACTGCTCGGCGTACACCGCCTCGGCGTGCGCCTCCTCCGCCCGCTCCTCCTTTTCGCCCGGCTGGTCGCCCGGCAGTTCGATCCGGTAGTTCTCGATCAGCACGCGGATGCCCGCCGCCATTGGCAGCGCGAGCAGCGCCCCGACGATCCCCAGCAGCGTCCCACCAACCAGCAGCGCGACGATCACCGCCAGCGGCGAGAGGCGCAGGCTCTGCCCATAGACGCGCGGCAGCAGGAGATGGCTCTCGAACTGCTGATAGACGACGAGGGCGACGAGCACGATCACCGCCTGGGCGGGGCCGATGGTCAGCGCGAAGAGAACGGACGGCGCGACGGCCAGCACCCCGCCGATGAGCGGGATCAGGTCCGAGAAGGCCGCGAGGATCGCCAGGGGCAGCGCGGCCGGCACGCCGGTAACACGCAGGAGGATGAAGGCGAACACCCCGATGCAGAGCGAGGTGATCGCCTGCCCGCGCATGTAGCCGCCGACGACCGTCTCCATGTCGAGGAGCACCCGCGCGGTGCGGATATGGTAGCGGCGGGGGATGAGGGCGAAGGCGAAGCCCTGCACGCGCTCGTGATCCGCGATCAGGTAGAAGGCGATGACAATCGTCGTCCCACCAAGGACGACGAGGTTCGCCACCGTGCCGGCCGATTTGAGGGCATAGGCGCCAATCGGCGCGAACAATCGGTTGGGTTGCGCCGAGCGGATGGCGTCCGCCTGCCCCGCCAGGGGCGGCACGCGGGCGGCGAAGTCAGCGAGCCGCGCCTGGATGCGCGGCGCATCGGTAGAGAGGGTGCCGAACTGGTGGATGAAGGCGGGGATAATCAGGGCGCCGAGACCGATAATGAACCCAAGCAGGGCGACGAGGATGAGACCGAGGGCGAGGGAGCGCGGGACACGGTGCCGCTCCAACCAGGTAACGACCGGGCTGAAGGTGCCTGCGAGCACGAGCGCGATGACGAGCATGAGCACGATCTGCCAGAGGCGCGCAACGAGCAGGATACCGCCGATGATGGCGAGGATGGTGATGATTGAGCGCGGCGCGATCTCGTGGCGCACCATGCGTACCGGTCCGTCGTCCCTACGATTGGATTCGATCATGCCCCTCTATCGTTTCTCTGTAATGCGTGTCGTGAAAGAGCCACCACGGGCATCGTGGTGGCACGTACGGCGACCTGACTGCAAACGCGGAAACTGGGCTAGCGGCGACCGCGATACCAGAAACCGCCGCCGCCGAAGAGCAACAGCACGACGAGGATGATGATAATGAGTGTGGTGGTGGACATTTCCCCAATCCTTCCCCGCCGCGCACATCGCTTGATGGTAACCCGAGTCGGGGTGTGCATCGTGCAAAGCAAGATCGGTGCCAGGCATACAGCGACAGGAGTTAGTATAACTATTGCCTCCAGAGAAACTGATTGATGCAGCGATAGCCCTTGCCGCGTGTCGTCGGCATGATTCGCCGACCGCAATCCGTGCGCTTCAATGCGGAGCGGGGCGAGGAACCTCACCCCCCGGCCCCCTCAGGGCTTATGCATTCTCGGCCAGCGGGATGGCGAGGAGGGCGAGGACTTCCTTCGGGTGGCCGCTATAATAGCGTAACCGCGCGGCAATCGTCCGCCAGCCCGCCTGATGCAGCAGCGTGAC
>JBPCMC010000487.1:0-10838 GCA_051002645.1 Thermomicrobiales bacterium | reverse complement strand
CGAGGAGGGGCAGGGTCATGATATCCGTCGCCCACATCGCGAAGGAGATGGTGAGGCCCGTACGCGGCAGGATGCCATGCTCCGTCGCGAGGCGGATGCGGAGCAGATCGCCGCCATGGAGCACGCTCGCCGTTTGCCCGGCGAGGAGCGTGGTGGCCGCATCCCGCCAGGAGAGCGCCTGCCCCGCCGACCGGACAAAAAAGCGCCACCGGGCAATCTTGACGATTTCGCTCACCAAAGTGAGTCCGAATAGAAGCAGCAGCACCCAGCGCGGGAAGAGGGTGAGGATGGTGAACACGGCGCGGACCCGCTTGAACAGCAGCGCCGTCGCAATCAGCGCGGCGAGCAGCGCCAGCGGAACGAACAAGCGGCGAAAGAATCGTCTGATCGCGACACCTCCCCCGTCATCCATGCCGCACGCAATACGCGGACACGCACTCGTACTCATGCAATGTCGGTGCCATGCGGCAGGGGTTAATCCGGCCCGAGGGCCGATTCCACGGGGATGGGCTGCAATTGCGGCTCCGGTATCGTCGGCACATCGAAGAAGAGGGTGCGATACCGCGCGAAGAGGGCAACCATCCCGACGAGTGTGCGGAAAAGGCTGTCGAGGAAGCGGTAGACGAGCGCCACCGAGAACGCCATGCCGGCGCCGACGCCAAAGGCGCTCAGCAAACCGCTGAGGCTACCGTCTGCCACGCCCAGGCCGCTCGGCACGAGCGAGAGGAGGCCCGCAAGCGAACTGAGCGCGTTCGCTACGATGGCATCGCTCCAGCCGAGCAGCGCGGTGGACAGATCATTGGCGAGCATAAAGAGGACGAAGCCGCTCGCCACCGTCACAATCAGACTCAGCGCAACGCCGCAGAGGATCGGGCGCGGACGGAGCAGCCGTAAGGTGTGCGCCCGCACGTCGTCCTCGACCGGCACGAATGGCGCCGTCGCCCTGTGGCGTCGCAACATGCGGCCCACTGCCTCCGCGAGCCGGTCCGACGAGAAGATTGCCGCGAGGACGACCGGCAGCAGCAGCGGCACGATGGCGAGCCACCAGACGATGATGCCCCGGTACGCGCCGATCAATGCGATCAACGCGAACGCGACCACATCGCAGACCAACTGCATCGTCACGGCGGGGATGATCTCGTACGCGGGGACGCCGTGCTCCCGCAAGAGCCGCGCCCGCAGCACTTCGCCGAGGGGAAGGACACCGGCGGCTTGCCCAGCGAGAAAATTCGTCGCGCCATCCGCCGCGCTGATCCGCACGCCCGCAGCGCGCAGATAATACGACCAGCGCACGGCCTTAATCAGTTCACGCAGCAGAAAGACGGCCAGGACGATCGCGAGCGAGCGCGGCGAGAAATCGGCGAGCAGCGCACGTACCCGCGCCGGTTGCAGGACGCCAACAAGGGCGACCATCGCGACAAGTGGGAGAAGAAAACCGCACGAACGCCGGATCGAGAGTGCCATCAACCGCCCTTATCCCCAATGAAAACCGCACTGCCCTGAGCCTACTCCGCTCATACCGACAATGCAATAGCGCTGCCACAGGGGAACCTCACCCCCGACCCCTCTCGTACGGAGCCATCGCAGCGAGATCACGGTACATTTCAGTCCTGTATAGCGATGGAGAGGGGGCAGGGGGGTGAGGTTCCCCGCTATGCTGCCACGCGCTTGCCTTCGCGGTAGACGTAGCCGAGGCCGCGCACAGTATGGATGAAGAGCGGATCGCTCGGTTCGGGTTCGATCTTGGCGCGCAGGCGGCGAATGTAGACATCGACGCGGTTGCCGAAGTCGTCGCAGTCGTAGCCCCATGTCCGTTCAATTAACGCCTCGCGCGTGATGGCCGCGTTCGCGTTGCGCATCAGGCATTCGAGGATTTTCATCTCGGTCGGCGTGAGCAGCACGGATCGGCGATCCGGCGCACTGAAGCGCAGTTCGCCGATATCGAGCGATGTGGCGCCGACTTTGATGACCGACCCGTGGACATTGCGATCGGCCCGACGGTAGCGGCGGAGCACCGCCTGCACGCGCGCCAGCAGTTCGGTCGGCTCAAACGGCTTGGCGACGTAATCGTCCGCGCCGTGGCCGAAGCCCTCCACTTTGTCGCTCACCATCGCACGCCCGGTGAGGAAGACGATCGGGATGTCCGGATGCTCCCGGCGCGTCTCCGTCGCCAGTGCGTAGCCGTCGATATGCGGCAGCATGATGTCGAGCAGGACGAGGTCAACGGCATTTTGCCGGAGAAATTCCCCCACCTGCCGGGGGTCCGCGAGCGTGCTGACCGTGTAGCCCGCATCCGAGAGCAGGAACGTCAGCAACTTGCTCACCATCGCGTCGTCGTCGACGAGCAGGATATGCGTGCTCATCCCGCGCTCCCTTGTCTCTCCCATCGCATGATCGTCCTCCTTCTCGTCCCGCGTTGCGCCATCTCGACCAACGTGCCGATTAATCCCAACAATAATTGCTACAGAAAACGGGCTCTTCCTTCATGGACCATGATGCAGTCCTCACCTGACATCTCTTTCTCCGTTGGGGGCGGATCGCATGACGAAGATGTCACTTGATGACAGCGCGCCCGCGTTCCTAACGGCGTTTCTGAATCCGCGCCCACCGGCCGGGAGCGTGTACACTACGGCGCGACGGCGACCGCACGCAGAGGAGACGAGGGATAAAAGGATGCAGACCGCGCATCGGGGCCCGATTGTGGATACACATATGCACGTCTGGAAGATCGATCCGCCCCGCTACACGCTCGAACAGACGCTCGCGGATGTCCCGCTGCCAACCACCGACGCGCCGATTGAGCATGTACTGGCCGACAACGCGGCGATGGGGGTGACGCACACCGTCCTCGTCCAGCCGAGTACGTCCGGCTGGAACAATCGCTACGTCGTGGAGAGCGCCATCGCGCACCCGGCCCTCTTCGCGGCGCACGGGCTGATCGACCCGGATTCCCGGCAGAATGCGGTGGATTTGCGCCAATGGATGATGGCGGGCATGACGGGCTTCCGCCTTAATCTGGTGCGGGACACCGACCCGGCCTGGGTCAGCGCCCCCCGCAATTACGCGCTCTGGGAGGCGGCGCAGGACCTCGGGGCATCAATGTGCAGATGCACCCGCCGCAGGCGTGGCGGCTGCTAGAGATCGCCAACCGCTACCCCGGCGTCAAGGTGATCGTCGATCATCTCGGCAAGCCGGACATCACCGAGCCGCCGCCCTATAATTACTTCTCGAATATCCTCGCCCTCTCAGATCTGCCGAACACCTACGTGAAAGTCTCCGCCCTCTCGCTCGCCTCGCGCACGAAGGAATACCCGTACCGCGATGTCTTCCCCTGGGTGAAGATGGTCTATGAAGCGTTCGGCGCCGCCCGGCTGCTCTGGGGCACCGGCTACCCCGGCGCGCACCGCTCCCTGCCCCTCGACCAGGAACTGGCGATCATCACCCAGCACCTGCCCTTCCTCTTAGAGGACGACAAGCAGTGGATCCTCGGCCGCACCGCGATGACGCTCTGGTCGTTCGGCGCGCGGTAAGGGACTCCGATTGGTGACGGGCTGTGAAGAAGTTTGAGAATGTGAGTCACAGGCTGGAAAGCCTGTGCTACCGGTAGCGTAGGCTTTCCAGCCTGCGTCCCCGGCCGGATTAAGTCGCTCATCTTCATCAGCCTGCCACCACCACAATGCACCCGATGTGGTTCCGTTGGCCAATTGCTACTATACTGACGCCTGTTCGTACACAATGGGATCGCTGAGGAGAGGAGCAGGCGGGTGCAGGAGCAGGCGCAGGCGCAAGAGCAAGGGAATGGCACGGACAGGCCGCGGACGATCGACGAACATCCATCGCTGAAGCAGGAGCAC
Organism: Thermomicrobiales bacterium; assembly: GCA_051002645.1. Classification (GTDB taxonomy): domain Bacteria; phylum Chloroflexota; class Chloroflexia; order Thermomicrobiales; family JALYUS01; genus JALYUS01. The sequence goes on along the minus strand of JBPCMC010000487.1, from coordinate 6,984 downwards.
AGCCCGCAGTCGGAGGCGGTGCGGCGGTTCATTTCGCCCTGGCTGGGCGGTGCGGACACGCTCGTCTACGTCCTCGTCGGGCTCGTCTTCCTGCTCGGCGCAATCGCGATGCTCGGCTACAGCGTCTTCACCTTCCTCCAACATTTCAACGAAGGATTCCCGCGCGCGATCGTCACCCTCGTGAACGATTTGCTCCTCGTCATGATAATCATGGAAGTGCTGCGCACGGTGCTCTCCTATATCGAGGAGCGCGGCGCGTCCCTGCGGCCCTTCCTCTTCATCGGCGCGATCTCCGCGACGCGGCGCATCCTCGCCATCGGCGCGGAAGCGAGCATCACCGACGGTAAAGCTGTCTTGCCTGACGATTTCAAGCGTCGCTTGATCGATCTCGGCGTCAACGCGGGCGTCATCCTCGCTATCGCCATCGCCCTTTTCCTGCTCTCCCAGCGCGACGCGAAGTAGTATCCGAGCGGGCGTTCGGGTCACCGGCCAATCCCTCAGAGCAGCGCGAAGACGAGCGTCCCGACGAGGCCGCCGGCGATCGCGCCCGCCAGCACCTCCTGCACGGTATGCGCCTGGAGCCTGACGCGCGCCCAGGCGACCGCGCCGATCACGGCGAGCGCGGGCAGGAGCGCCGCGCCGTAGACCATCGCCAGGGCAACGACGGCGAGCGTGGCGCTCATCGTATGGATGCTGAACTTGAAGACGAACTCGTTCACCGCGCCGCCGATCATCAGGCAGAGCGTCATCGCCGCCATCAGGAGCACCGTCCGGTGCGGTGCGGCGACGGCGCGCGCCACCTCCGTGCCGAGGACGTAGCAGAGGATCATCACCGCGTACGCGAGCGGGCGCTCGTTGCGGTTCGAGACGTGCAGGTCGGCAATGGTGCCGCGCTTGAGCATGACGAGGAAGAGGATGGACGGGAGCGTCGTCGCGCAGGTGATCGTCGCGCACGACCAGACGAACCAGCGCGCCAGCGTCACACGCGGCTCGTGCAGGCCATTGAAGAGCGCCAGCAGCGGAATGATCGTCACCGTCGGCTGCATGACGGCGCTGATCGACCGCGCGGCGATGTTACGAGCAGGAATGCGCAAGAGCGCCCGTCCAACCATGCGGGAATGATACAGTAACGAGTAGCGAGTAGCGAGTAACGAGTGACAGCGATTCCACCTCTCGTTACTCGTTACTCGCTGCTTCGCGTCAGCCGACGGTGACGTTGTAGGCGCTGAAGCCGATCTCGGCGGGGGTCTTGTCGCCGCCGCCCGCGACGAAGCCGAATGCACCCTGCGTCCAGATATCGTTGATGTCCACTTGGGTGACGGTCTGGCCGTTGACGGCGAAGGCGAACGTCGTCCCGGTCACGGTGACGCGTAGCGCGTTCGCCGCATTCTTCTTGATCGCCACACTCGCCCCCGCCGTGCCGATGGAGCGGAGGCTGCCATTGACGCGGGCGAACGCGCCATAGAGCCCGTCGTTCGTGATGACGAAGAGGAGGTAATTATCGTTGTCCAGCCGCCGGACCTGCACGCCCATCAGGGCATCGTCCGCGCCGCCGGCCTTACGCACCTGCACGTCGTACGTCTCGCTCGCCGCGCCCTGCACGACGCGGGGGTAGGTGAGCGGCACGAGCGTGCCCGACTCGACGCGCACGCGGTATTCGCCGTTCTGGTACCCCGATGCGGGCAAGCCGGACGCGGGCGCGGCGAAGGTGTCCGCGAAGGTCGCCCCCGGCGCCATCGCCGTGCCCACCGGCGCCGGGCCACCGGTGGTCGTCGTCGGCGCGGCGCGCGTGCCGGCATTCTGGGGCACGGCATCGAGGAAGAGCACGCCGGCGCCGGAGATATTGTCGCCGCCGAGCGATCCCTGCGGCTTGCGGGCGTGCGCGCCGAAGTAGCGGAGGACGGCGTCCGGCGTGGCGTCCGGGAATGCCTGCTTATAGAGCGCCGCCGCGCCCGCGACATGCGGCGTCGCCGCGCTCGTGCCGGGGAAGGTCCTGTTGCCGACGCTGGCATAGGCGAAGTTGGTGTTGTTGTCCGGCCCGCTGATCTCCGGCTTGATGCGGCCATCGAGCGTCGGCCCCTGCGAGGAGTACTCCTCCACCTTGCCCGTCTTGACATCGACCGCCGCGACCGCGAACGCGCCCTTGGCGTCGGCGGGCGTCGAGAGGCTATCCGCCGGCGTCACTTGCTCAAACTGCGCGCCGCCGAAGAAGATATTGAAGGGCAGATTCGGGTCGCTGGCGGTGACCTTCTTGACCTTGAGCAGATAGGCGCCCGGCTTCACCGCGCCCCGGATCGCCTCGACGGGCGGCTTCGTGCCGCGCGCCTGATTGTCGTCGCCCCGAGCGACCTCATTGCCCGCGCTGTCGTAGAGGAAGAGGTCGTAATTGATGTGCGGTCGCTGCCAGTCGTCCCAATTGAGGGTGATACGGAAGGGCTCGCTGCCGATCTTGACGCGCAGGCCGTTCGGCCCCTTCGCGCCGGGGAAGTCGTGGAAGCCGTCGCCGTCGCCGTCCGCGAAGGTCGCGCCGAAATGCCCCTCCGCGCCGTCCGTGCCGATGCGCCCGCTTGCCTCATTGCCCGCCGAGATGGCGAAGAAGACCCCCGCCGCCTTCGCCCGGTCGATCTCCGTCGCCATCGGGCCGGAGCCGTCGAGCGGGAAGCGCCCGTCGAAGCCGATGGAGGTGCTGATGACCGAGACACCGACCGTCGAAGTCAGCCAGCGGGTCGCGGCGACGAACTCGCCCGGTGTGTCGAAGGTGGCGAGATAGAGTTCGGCGTCCGGCGCCATCTCGTTGAGGATTTCGGCGCACGCCGTCCCGTGGATAGACTCCTCGTTATCCTTCTCCTCCACCAGGCCGTCGGTGCGGAAGGATTTGGTGGTCACCTTCGCATTGGCGAGGAACTGCGCGTAGTTATTGAACGCGCCGTCGATGATGCCGATCTTGACACCCTTGCCGGTGATTCCCGCCGCCTGCCATGCGTCCGCCCCGGTGAACGCGACCCCCTCGCTCTTGCCGCCCGGCGCGCTCCGACTCCCCGATCCGGCAGGCGGCGTGACGGAGAGCGTCGCCGTCGGCGTCCGCTCGATCTGCTTGACGTGCTGGAAGTCGGCGAGGTCGGCGAAGAAGCTCTGGCGGTTCGCCTGCTTGCCGTAGTCGATCACCGTCTGCACGGGGACGACGAACTCCATCATGCTCCCGGCGGTCGCCGTCACCCGCCCGCCCAACCGCTGCACCGAGAGGGCGGTGCCATCCACGACCGTCGGATCGTCGCTATCGAGAATGAGCGTGACGCGCACCTCATCCTGCTTGGTTACGAGCCCCTGATCCCGCGCGAACTGCTTGGCGGCATCGGCCCCGCGCGTCTGGTAGATGGTGACCAGTTGGAGGAAGATCGTATCGACCTTGTCGAGGTTCCGCCCAGTCGTCGGCGCGGTCGCGGCAGGGCTGCCGGTGCCGCTGCCCGGTGGCACGGTCGCCGTCGGAGACGATCCGCCACAGGCCACCAGCAGCAGGGCGAGCAGCAGCGGCCCGGCGCCCCACCACATACGCCGCCTCGCGCGTTCCTCCGCCCCGCTCATCGTCACATTACCTTTCTCTTCACAGCATGATCTCCGGTGTAGCGGGCTTGCGCTTGCTACAGAGTTTCTTAACGTCTTCTATGTCCATTATCCGTCTCCCCTTCCCCGATGGGGAAGGGGGCCGGGGGATTAGGGCGAAGAGAGCGCCCTGGCGATTTTGCAATCCCTTTTAGCCATTCTCACGCAGGCGCGGATCGAGGATGTCGCGCAAGCCGTCGCCGAGGAAGTTGAAGCCGAGGACGACAATCATGATCGCGAAGCCGGGGAAGATCGCCATCCACGGCGAGCGCTCCATATACGTCCGCGCGATGCTCAACATGCCGCCCCACGACGGCTCCGGCGGCTGCGCGCCGAGGCCGAGGAAGGAGAGCGCCGCCTCGCTGAGGATCGCCAGGGAGAGGTAAATCGACGTGAGCACAAGCAGCGGCGCGAGGATATTCGGCAGCACGTACCGCTGGATCAGCCAGCCGTTGCGCGCACCCATCACGCGGCCCGCTTCCAGGTACGGCTCGCCCATCACCGAGAGGACCGAGCCACGGATGACGCGGGCGAAGGCGGGCGTGTAGACGATGCCGATGGCGATCATCGCATTGCGGCGGCTCGGGCCGAGCAGTCCGGCGATGACGATGGCGAGGATCAGCCCCGGAAAGGCGAACATGATGTCGACGAAGCGCATGATGATCGTGTCCACCCGGCCGCCGAAGTAGCCGGTCACGACGCCGAGGAACGTGCCGACGACCAGGGCGATCAATACCGCGATCATGCCGACCTGCAAGGAGACGCGCGCGCCGTAAATGATGCGCGAGATGGTATCCCGACCGAGTTCATCGGTGCCCATCAGGTGCGCGCGGCTCGGCGCGAGGAGCCGCTTCGCCTTCTGCTCGGAGGGCGAATAGGGCGCGATGAGCGGCGCGAAAATGGCGATCAGGATCGTCAGGATGATGATGACGAGGCCGATGAAGCCGATTGGGTTGCGCCACTTGCGCGGGATGGCGAAGCGGCGCGCCGGGTGGCCCTCGGTGGCGGTCGCGGTGGGGGCGACGACGGTACTCATCCCTGCCGTATCCGGGGGTCGAGGTAGGCGTACAACAGGTCCACCGTCAGATTGACCACAACGAAGACGGTGGCGAGAAAGAGGGCGGCGACCTGCACAAGCGGGTAATCGCGGTTGGAAATCGCCTGCAGGAGCGTATTGCCCAGCCCGTTGAGACCGAAAATGACCTCCATGATCGCCGATCCGCCGATCAACGCGCCAAGTTGGAAGCCGATCACGGTAATAACCGGGATCAGCGCGTTCCGCAGCGCGTGGCGGTAGACGACGAGCCGGTCGCGCAGCCCTTTCGCCCGCGCGGTGCGGATGTAGTCCTGATTGAGCACTTCGAGCATCGTCGTCCGGGTCATGCGCATGACGATCGCCATTAATCCGACGGCGATGGCGCAGGAGGGCATAATCATCTGCTTCAGGTTGCCGAACGGGTCGTGCAGCGGGTTGATGTAGTCGATCTCTGGAATCCAGTGGAACTTGGTGGAGGTGAGGAGGAGCAGGAGGGTGGCGACCCAGAAGTTCGGCAGCGAGAGGCCGATCAGCCCCGTGACGCGCGCGCCGAAGTCGAAGATCGTATCCCGCCGCACCGCCGAGATGACGCCGAGCGGCACCGCGACCACTGTGCCGATGATGACGGCGAGACCCGCCAGTTCGAGTGTGACGGGCAAGGCGTGCAGGAGCAGCGTGCTCACCGGTTGCCCGCTGCGCAGCGAGGTGCCGAGATCGCCGTGCAGGAGATGGCTGATCCAGCGGACGTACTGGACGGGCAGCGGATCGGACAAGCCCAACGACTTGCGCAGGGCGAGTTTGGAGGCGTTGTCCGCGCCTTGCTCCCCACTGAGGAGCAAGTCCACCACATCGCCCGGCAGGAGCCGGAGCATGAGGAAGATGAGCATACTCATCCCGATCAGGGTCGGGATGAGCAGTAAGAGACGACGCAGCAGGTACTTTCCCACGCGGCGCTACCCATCCACCCATGCTTCGCGCAGGCCGGTATTGAAGTCCGTGAACGAGACATACATGTTCTTGACCCGGTTGCGGATGATCTGGAACTTTTTCGGCTGCACCGTGTACAGATTCGGCACTTCGGTGAGGATGATCTCCTGGATGCGCGTGTACATCGGCTTGCGCTTCGTTTGATCGACGGTGAGGAGTGCATCGTTGTAGAGTTTGTCGATTTCGGGGTTGTCGTAGCCCCCCCCGAACCACTTCGCGTAGTTCGCCGTGCCGTTATTGAAGTCGTTGACGAAGCCGCTCGGGTCGCCGCGCATCCCACGGCCGGTCGATTGCCAGTCGTAGGTGCCGTCGCCGTTATTCTTGGCGAAGGTGCCGATCTCCAGCGGCTGGACCGTGACGTCGATGCCGATCGCTTTCAGTTGCTCGCGCATGATCTCGGCGATCTGCGTGTACTCGCGCGGCGCGGAGATCGCCTGGAGCGTGACCGGGAAGCCACTGGCGAACCCGGCATCCGCCATCAGTTTCTTCGCCCCTGCGACATCCTGTTTGTAATACTTGCTCTTCAGGTCGGCGTCGGAGATGAACCAATCGCCGTAGCCGGGCGGGATCGGCCCGCTCAGCACCGCGTCGCCATTGTAGACATTGTCGATGATGTCCTGCCGGTTGACCGCCATGTTGATCGCCTGCCGGACCTTGATGTCGTTCCACGGCTTCTTGTCCGCCTTGATCGTGAACTGGATGACGCGCGGCGAGGAGACGAGGCCGGAGAGCACCGTCAGCGACTTGTCGTTCTTCACGCTCTGCACGCTGTCGCTGACGAAGGTGCCGCCGTCGATCGCGCCGGAGCGGAGCGCGGCAAGGGCCGATTGCTCGTCTGTCAGCACCTTGAGCGTGATGTCGTCGATATACGGCAGCCCCGGCCGCCAGAAGTCCGGGTTGCGGGTGAGCGTGACATGGTCGTTCGGCACGAATTCGACCAGTTTGTACGGCCCGGTGCCAATCGCCTGACTGCTGACATTGAGCTTCTCGAAGGCGCCTTTCGCCACAATCGGCGTGTAGCGCGTCCAGGCAAGCACGCCGGGGATGGTCGGGTCCGGCTTCGCCAGCGTCATCTTCACGGTCGATGCGTCCACCGCCTCGATTTTATCGAAGGTGAACTGGAGCGATTTCGACGCGGGCGGCAGCGGGTCTTTGTAGACGGTGAAAGAATAGACGACGTCGTCCGCGTCGAGGACCTTGCCGTCGTGGAATTTGACGCCCTTACGCAGGTGGAATACGTACGTCTTGTCGTCCGGCGTATCGTACGACTCCGCCAGCGCGGGGATCACTTTCAAGTCTTTGTCCCATGCCAGGAGCGAGTCGTAGATGAACTCCTTGCCCCACATATTCGAGGTGGAGAC
>JBPCMC010000486.1:0-10617 GCA_051002645.1 Thermomicrobiales bacterium | reverse complement strand
GCGCGCAAGCTGTTGCATCTGGCGTGGGCGCTGGTGACGAAACAGCAACGGTATCGGTCGAATTATCGAATCGTCGATCCGCTACTCTCTGCTGCTTGACAGCCAATACCGTATCTCTGGGCAGGTGAGAGGGGGCAGGGGGTGAGGTTTCCCTATGCAGGCTGCAAATTGCGCACCGCGTCGACCGCTTCGTGGTGGTCGCGGGCGTCGCCTGCGGCGTTATGGACGACGTAGACGATCGTGCCGTCCGGGTCGATGACGGTCGTCAGGCGCTCGGAGAAGGCTTGTTCCTCATTCCACGATCCGTACAGTTTCGCCACATCGCCCTTCATATCGGCGAGAAGATCGTGCTTGATGCCGTTGGCCTCTCGGAATGCCTTGTGGGTGTGGCGACTGTCCCGGCTGATGCCGAGGACGGTCGCGCCCGCCTCTTCGAAGGCGCTGTAGTCATCGCGGATGGCGCAGAGTTCCGTCGTGCAGATGCCGGAGAAATCGAGCGGATAAAAGACGAGCACGACCGGCCTGCCGCGCAGCGCGGAGAGCGTCACATCTTCGTTGTCCTGATTCTTGAGCGTGAAATCGGGCGCGGTATCGCCGACTTTGACATTCGCCATTGCTCTGCCTCCGGGGTGCTCACAGTCGCATGACCGGCGTCGCAGCGATGCGCCGGTATCGTTGTCTCACCAAACGCGCCCCCGGCGGAGAACATTCCCGCGCCGCCGGTTACCGTGGCGTGGGCAGCGGGCTCGGCGATCCGCTCGCCGTGCCGGGGACTCGCGGCGCCGGCAGTGGATTCGTTGGTCCGCTCGTTCCGCCAGATGATTGTTGACCCGGCAGCGCCGTCACCACGCCATAGGTGTAGCCGCTCGCGAGTGTCTCCGTCGTGTCGCCCGGCAGCGTTACCACGACATCCACGTTGCCAGCGAGGTGGGCGGGCGTCGTCGCCGTGATCGTTGTGCCGTTCACAACGGTCACATGTGTCGCGGCGAGCCCCCCGAACGTCACGCTCGCGCCGTCAACGAAGAAGGCACCGGTAATCGTCTCGCGGGCGTCGCCCGTGATGGAACCGGACGCGGGAGAAACGTTCACCAATGGTGGGCCATCATAGCGATATGCGCCCGTGCGCGTGGCGGTCAGCGGGCCGGGATTGATGACGACAAGGTCCACCAAGCCGGGCGGCGTATGCGCGGGCGCCGTGACCGTGAGCGAGGTGCCATCCAGCGCGACGGCGGTGACGGCGCCGCTCGTGCCGTCGAATGTCACGATGGAGTCCCGCTGGAAACCCGTGCCGCTCACGGTGACACTCGTGCCGCCCGCGATGGGCCCGTGATTGACGGTGAGCGCGCCGATTGTTGGGGTGACCGGGACGTACTCGTAGGCACCGATATCGCACAGGCCGGATGCGGGTTGAGGTCGCCCGGTGCCGCGCTGGTCCGTGGGGATACCGGCGCCGCAACCGCCCGTGGCGGGAATTCGGTCAATAGCCGGGCTGCCGGGCATGAGCGCATTGGTGAAGGTGTGCGGCGTGGTCGCGCCGCCGTTATCCTGGAGCGGAAGGAGGAGCGGGTTTATATTCTGCAGGTCGGAGGGATCGATGAAACCACAGGAGGAACCGGTATCGAGATTGTAATGACCGTCGGTGATCGTTCCGGTGCAGCCATCGGTCAGGAGCGAGTTGCGCACCGTCACGGTGTTCCCGCTGCCGCTGATTGCGATGTCGACACTGCTGCTGCCCGTGAGGGTGTCGTTCGTGAGCGACAAGGTGGAAGACGAACCAACGGCGACATGCGCGCCTGCGCCTCCGCCAAGATCGCCGCTGAAGGTGCTGTTGGCGACCGTCATGCCCGTAGCGGTCGTGGCCCAGAGGTCAGTGCCGACGCTCGCATATTCCCCGGTGAAGGTGCTGCCCGTGACCGTCATGAGCCCCGCCCCGATGTCGGCAATCCCGCCGCCGCCCTCGGCGACATTGCCGGTAAAGGTACTGTTGGTTATCGTTAGTGTACCAGCATTCGCCAGGATACCACCGCCCTGAAAGGCAAAGTTGCCTGGGCTACTCTGCGGGACGCCATTGCCGGTGAAGGTGCTGTTGCTCACGCTCAGCGTGCCGAAATTGCCGATGCCCGCGCCGCCGAGATTGTTGGCATTGGTCACCGTGTTGTTGCTCACGATACTGTTGTCCAGCGTCACAGTACCGAGCCCGTAGACGTGAATGCCCCCGCCGTCACCGCCTGGGCCAAGACCGGGAATGCCGGGATTGACGCCTGACGCACCGAGCGCGACGTTGCCGCTTATGACGGTATTTGTCAGATGGGCCGTAGCCGTATAGACATAGATGCCGCCCCCGACTCCATTCGCGTTGAAAGCGGTATTGTTGGTGACGGAACTGCTGTTCAGATTCATCGTGCCACTCTGGACGAAGATGCCCCCGCCATAATCGGCGCTGCATCCGGTCACCGTGCTATTGGAGAGCGTCACCGTCGCGCTACTGGCGTCGTTGATGCAACCGCCCAGACCACTGATGTGACCGTTTTGGATCAGCAGGGCGTTGATCGTCACGGTATGGCTCGTAATCGAGAATATCTGCTGGCCACCGCCGTTGATCACAATGACGGGTGTTCCGCCATACCCCGGCTGCGTGCCCCCGTCGATTGCCAGGTCGTCCGTAATCGGCGGTAATGACGAGGAGAGCGTGATTGTGTGCGGGCTGGTGCCGAGAATGCTGAAGGTGATCGTATCCGCCCCCGCCGCCGCGTTCGCGTCCAGAATCGCCTGGCGTAGCGTGCCGGAGCCGGTATCATTGATGCTGTTGACCAGAATGGGCGTTGCCCCCCGGACGGTCCGCACCGTCAGGATGGGGGAGAGGAGCGCGATCAGCAGGAATGCGAGCGAGACGGAATGCGACCAGCGCGACGCATATGAGTGCGACATATGACCCCTAACCCCCTGCCGATATATACGCTTGACGTATCATTGCCATGATTGGAGAGTTACCATAACAGAACGCAGAGGCGCCCGCAAGCGCGGCACTTGACGATAGCCGCTTCCGCTTGTACCATCATGGTGGTCGATGCACGCGGGAGTCTACGATGTTGAGCACGACGGTCATCATTACGACGACGACTACCACCCCCGGTTGGCCGGGTGGGGAGTCGGCCTGAGCGCGACTCACACCAGGAAGACCGGGAAACAGCGGGCACCAGCCACGCTGTTTTTGTTTGTACGTGGGGATGGACGCGATGGACGAGGATGAGGACGAGGCAGAGGAAGCGCAGCGAACCGGGCCGCTCGTGATGAAATTCGGCGGTACGTCCGTCGGTAGCGCCGAGCGCATTCGGGACGCGGCGCAACTGGTGGCGATGGAGCGGGAACGGCGTCCGGTCGTGATCGTCTCCGCCGTTTCCGGCGTCACCAACACGCTCCTGGAGGGCGTCGAGCACGCAGCGGCGGGCCGTGACCCCGACGTGCAAGGGATTCTCGCCAAACTGCGCGCCATCCACTCCCGCGTCGCCACCTGCATCGACGACGCGGACGACCGCGCCGCCGCGCTCGCCGAGGTAGACGGTGTCCTCGACGCACTCAGTCGCTTCTACGCCGCGATTGGCATGATGGGCGAACCCGTCCCCGCGCTCGTCGACCGGGTCGCGGCCTGTGGCGAGAAGTGCTCCGCGCCGATCGTCGCGGCGTCCTTGCGCGGCATGGGCATCGCCGCCGTCTCGATCTCGGCGGAGCAGTGCATCGTCACGAACGGCGTCTTCGGCAACGCGGACCCGCTCGTCGAGCCGACACGGATCGCCTGCGAGAATATCCTTATGCCGCTCATCGAGGCGGGCACGGTGCCCGTCGTCACCGGCTTCATCGGGCGCAGCACGGACGGTCAGACCGTGACGCTCGGCGGGCGCGGCGGCTCGGATTACAGCGCGACGGTGATCGGTGCGGCACTCCTCGCCCGTGAGGTCTGGATTTGGACGGACGTGGACGGCATCATGACGACCGACCCGCGCGTCGTCCCGCAGGCGGTGCCCCTCGCCGCGCTCAGTTACGATGAGGCGGGTGAACTGGCCCACTACGGCGCGAAGGTGATCCATCCGCGCGCCATCCAGCCGCTCCTGCCGCACGCCATCCCGCTGCGCATCAAGAACACCTTCCACCCCGAGTTCGCGGGCACGCTGATCGCGGCGGACGCGGGCGACCCGGATGGCGAGACGGTCGTCAAGGGGATTGCGACGCTCCGCGCCCTCGGCCTGATCACTGTGCAAGTCGCCGGGCGCTCGCATCTCGCGCGTTTCGTCACCGCTATTCGCGGTGCATTGGGCGACCTCAATGCCCGCCTCGTCTTCACGACGACGACCGGCACCAGTTGCCATGTTGGTGTCGGCGCGACGGGCGCGGCGCTGGCGGAAATGCTCGCCCACCTTCGCTCCACGTTGCGGGACGATATCATCACGGACATGGTGCGGCGGCTGGCGATGCAGGACGAGGCGGCGTGTGTCGCGGTCGTCGGCGAGGGCGTCGGAGCGGAGCCGGATGTCGCGGCGCGCGTCGGGCGGGTACTTGGCGCGGCGAATGTGCCGATGTATGCGGTCGGCGGCGATCCGGCGGGTCGCTCGCTGATCGTCACCGTCCCCGGCATCCACGCGGACGAGGCGACGCGCCGGTTGCACGCCGAGTTCTGTGTCCCGGCGGTCGTGGCAGCGGGCGCGGCGGAATCGTTTGTATGAACGGCGGTATCGGTGATGGAAGACGCACTCCCGCTCGCGGCGGCGGCGGCCGAGGAGAATGTGCCCGTGGCGGTGCTGCAACAGGCGGCGCGGCGCGGCATCATCAATGCGTGGACGGACGGCGGCGTGCAGTACGTCTCACGCGCCGAGGTCGCCGTCTATCTCCACCACCGCGCCGACGTCATCCCCACCTTGCAGGAGCCGTGGGCATCGGCATCGCGGGCCGTCGGCGCGCGGTACGCGGGCGCGTACGCGCGACTGCGCTGAAATGAGAGCAATCTGATGGCGTTGGATGCGACCGGACAGGAACAGATAGCGGAGGCCGCCCGCTTGCGCGATGCGGGGCAATATGACGCATCGCGCGCCCTCCTTATGTCGCTGCTGGCCATGTACCCCGACGATCCCATCGTCAATTGTCAGGCTGCGTGGACGCACGACACGATGGGGTTGGAAGACGAGGCGATCCCATTCTACGAGCGGGCCATCGCCGCCGGTCTCGGCGGTGAGGATTTGCGCGGCGCACTGCTCGGCCTCGGCAGCACCTACCGCGTGGTCGGGCGGGATGCGGATGCCGTCCGCACGCTCGCGGCGGGCGTCGAACAGTTCCCCGACGATGGCGCGATGCGGGCCTTCTCCGCGCTCGCGCTGCACAGTGCGGGCGAACACACGCGGGCGACGCAGGCGTTTCTCCGCGTCATCCTCGACACGAGCGATGATCCGCAGATCGAGCGGTACCGTCGTGCCCTGACCGAATACATGGAGCACCCCGACGAACTCTGGCGCGATGGAGCGTGGCATGACCGCCCCTGACGCGATACGCTACCCGAATATCGTTGAGGCGTTCACGCTCTATAACGATGCGATGGGCGTCACCGACGACGCCGGTGATCTTGCGAACCGGCTCGATGTGCTCGCTTCAACGCTGGCGCGGCCGGTGAATCTGGCGATGTACGCGGGCGCGGACCTGGCGCGACAGACGGCCTCGCTCCTCTGGGGGATGATTCACAATCATCCCTTCGCGGATGGCAACAAGCGGGCGGGGCTGCACATCGCTTTCACCTTCGCGCGGGTCAATGGGCTGGCGATTCTCGCGCCGGAGGATGCGGTGGTCGAGCTCGGCTACGCAGTCGCGGAAGGGCGCTGGGATGAGGAGACGGTCGATGCGTGGCTGCGCCGCTACGCCCGGCCCGTCGCAGAAGAGGTTGCCTGATGCCACGGGGGAAGCCGAAGGGGGCAGGGCCGCGCTCCAACCTCGTCGCGGCGGCGGAGTACCGTGCGGCGTGGTGGGGCTCAGCGCGCGAGGAGCCGTCGGACGAAACGCTCGCCCGCGTCCGCCGTTATGTAACGCACGACCCCGATCTGGACCGTCTCGCCCGCTACACGGCGGCGGAAGTGGCGGCGGAATGCAACCTGCCCCTGCGCGTCGCCCATTACGACCTCGAACGGCTGCGCGACGCGGGCATGCTCCTCCGCCGCCGCGAGCCAATCGCCGGGCTCGGCGCCGAATATGTCTGGGAGCGAGCGCATGGGCGCACCGGCGTGACCGAACTGCGCGGCAGTCGCGCCGCCTCGGACGCGCTTTCGCTCGCGGACGCCGCGCATCTGCTGGGTATCACCTTCAATGCGGCGGTGACGCTCGTGCGCGAGGGCGTCCTGGCGATTGATGAGCAGGTGAGCACGGAGACGGCGGTCTTCGTGCGGCGGCAGGATGTCGCCCGCGCCCGCTGGTGGTTCCGCCACAAGGACGCGTCGTACGCGGAGCGGCAGACCCCGCCAGCATACGTCGTCCCGGCGCACTGGCAAGAGCGATTAGACACACTGAACGAAGAGGAAGCGAGGGAGGGAGCATGAGCAGCATCGGCATCCCGCCGCCGGGCGGGGAGAAGATCGGCGTCGCGGTGCTCGGGGCGACGGGCGCGGTCGGGCAGCGGTTCATCCAGTTGCTCGAAGGGCATCCGTGGTTCGCGGTACGTGAGTTGGTCGCGTCCGACCGCTCGGTCGGCAAGTGCTACGCGGAGGCGGCGAACTGGCTCGTCTCGCCCGACATTCCCAGTGCGGTAGCGGGCCTGCCGGTCAAGGGGCTGGACGCGCGGCTCGAATCGCCCGTCGTCGTCTCGTCGCTGCCGTCCGATGTGGCGGGCGAAGTCGAGTTGCGGCTGGCGAAGGAAGGGCATCGTGTCTTCTCGAATGCCTCGAATCACCGGATGGGCGCGGACGTGCCGCTGATGGTCGCCGAGGTGAACCCCGATCACGCGGAAGCGCTTGATACGCAGCGTAAGCGGCTCGGTTCCGAGGGATTCATCATCACCAACGGCAACTGCACAACGATCACGCTCGTCCTGCCGCTCGCGCCGTTGCATCACGCATTCGGTGTCGAGGCGGTGATGGTGACGAGTCTGCAAGCCGCCTCCGGCGCGGGCTATCCGGGCGTGCCGTCGCTCGACCTGATCGACAATGTCGTGCCCTATATTGGTGGTGAGGAAGAGAAGCTGCAGGCCGAGACGGCGAAGATGCTCGGCGCGTGGAAAGGGGGGAATTTTCATCCGCTCTCCATCCCGATCAGCGCGACCTGCACGCGCGTCCCCGTGCGTGACGGGCACACGGAGTCGGTCAGCGTGCGGCTCGCGACGAAAGCCTCGGCGGACGAGATGATCGATGCGTGGCGTTCGTTCAAGGGCCGTCCGCAGGAACTTAATCTGCCCTCCGCGCCGAAGCGGCCCGTCATCTTCCGCGACGAGCAGGACCGCCCGCAGCCGAATCGCGACCGGATGGCGGAGAACGGCATGGCCTCGGTCGTCGGGCGGCTGCGCCCGTGCCCGATCCTCGATTGGAAGTTCATCGTCCTCGGCCACAACACGATCCGTGGCGCGGCGGGCGCGAGCATCCTCAACGCGGAGTTGGCCCTCGCCGAAGGGTGGCTCTAGATGGCCACCACCGCAGAGCCGATGCTCCTCCCCGCCGTCCTGCGCGGTGACATGGACGGCGCGGCCTATCCCATCTTGCCGCCGCGCAATGCGGACAGCGCGGGCGGCCTGCTCTCCGTCGAGCGCGATCTCTCCGGCGTGGACGGCGCGGCGCTCAAAGCGACCTGGGATGCGCGTCTCGGCAGTCGGGAGTTCCCCTACCGCTCCGGCGTCTGGCGCTACCGCGAGTTGATCGCCCCCTTCCCGGATGACGCGATTGTCTCCGCGCCGGAGGGGAACACGAACCTCTACTGCGGTGAGGGCGGCGACCGCTGCGCCGGCTGCCGTGCGAGCGGCTGTCGTCTGGCGAATTGGGCGGGCGTCGAACGGCTCGCCCTGAAGCACGAGGGCGAGAATCCGACCGCCTCCTTCAAGGATCGCGGCATGACCGGCGCGATCTCCCACGCGCGCTACGCGGGCGCGACGACAGTTGCCTGCGCCTCTAGCGGCAACACCTCCGCCTCACTGGCGGCCTACGCGGCGAAAGCGGGCATGCGCGCCCTCACCTTTATCCCGGAAGGGAAGATCACGGCGGGCAAACTCGGCCAGACGCTCGCCTACGGCGCGCAGGTCGTCCAGGTGAAGGGCGACTTCGATGCGGCGATGACGCTCGTGCAGGAAGTCGTGGCGACGGAGCCCGTTTTCCTCGCGAACAACATCAACCCCTTCCGCCTGGAGGGGCAGAAGTCCATCGCCTTCGAGATGCTTCAGCAACGCCACTGGGTCGCGCCCGATTGGTTGGTGCTGCCGGGCGGCAACCTTGGCAATACCTCCGCCATCGGCAAGGCGCTGATCGAGGCGTACGAGTTGGGCCTGATTAGCAAACTGCCGCGCATCGCGACCATTCAGGCGGCGGGCGCGTCGCCCTTCGCACGGTGGTTCGAGCACGGCTTCGATCAGTACGAGCCGATGCAGGCGGAGACGGTCGCCTCGGCGATCCGCATCGGCAACCCGGTCTCGCGCCATCGCGCCCGCCGCATCATCCAGCGGACGGGCGGCGTCGTCCTTGCCCTGCCGGACGAGGCGCTCTTGGCGGCGAAGTGGCAGATCGACCACGCGGGGATCGGCTGCGAGCCCGCCTCCGCCGCTTCACTGGCGGGCATCAAGGCGCTGCGCGAGCGCGGCATCATCCAGCCGGGCGACGACATCGTCGGCATCCTCACCGGCCATGTCCTCAAAGATGCCGAGGCAACCGAGCGCATCCACATCACCGGCCCGAACGCCCGCCCGCCCATCGTCATCGAACCCACCCTCGCCGCCGTCCAGCAGGTCCTCGCCAATGGCTAGATCGACAAACCACTTGAACCGCAGAGGCGCAGAGGACGCAGAGAAACCACGAAGAATGGGGAAGGGGAAAAGGAAGCACATCGCCCATATTGGAAAAGTGATGAGCGATACCCTCATTCCATTCTTCTCTATCCCACTCTGTGTGCTCTGTGTCTCTGTGGTTCAATCCCTCGTCCCCGACCGCAGGCGGATTACGGTGCGGGTGCCGGCGTCGAGCGCGAATCTCGGGCCGGGGTTCGATCATCTCGGGCTTGCACTCGCGCAGTACACGACGATCACGGTGACGGTCGGGGCGGGTGGCGCGCCGACGGTGACAGGGGTGGATGCGCACCTGCTCGCGGGCGCGCCGAACCTCGTCGAATCGGCCATGCAGCGGCTCGCGGAGGAGGCGCACAAGTTCCTGCCGCCGCACACGCTGCAGGTGGAGAACGGCATCCCGGTCGCGCGGGGGATGGGCGGCTCGGCGGCGGCGGTCGTCGGCGGCCTGCTCGCTGCGAACGCGCTCCTCGGCGAGCCATTCGACCGCCTGACCGACGATGTCGAGGACCCGCTCCTCGCTATCGCCGCCTCCATCGAGGGGCACGCGGACAACGTCGCCTCCGCCCTCTACGGTGGCATCGTCGCGGCGGACGGCGGCATCGCCTTCTCGCTCTCGGACGGCGCAGACTTGCGCGCGGTGCTCTTCGTGCCGGAGACGACGCTCCAGACGAGCGCCGCCCGCGCCGCCCTGCCGCCGGAAGTCCCGCACCGGGACGCCGTGATTAATGTCGGCCATGTCGCGCTGCTCGTCGCCGCGCTTATCGACCGCGAGTACGACGCCCTCAGCCGCTTCATGCGCGACCGCCTGCACGAGCCGTACCGCGCCGCCCTCATCCCCTGGTTGGAGCCGCTGATCGCCGCGAGCGAGCGGGCCGGCGCGTACGGCGCGTGCCTCAGCGGTGCGGGCCCCTGCGTCCTCGCCCTCGCCGCGCCCTCACAGGCAAAGAAGGTCGCCGCCGCCATGCGCGAGGCGGCGACGGAGCGCGGCTATAAGGGCAAAGTCCTCATCCTCGCTATTGACGACGCGGGCGCGACGGTGGTAGAGTGATGCTCTTCCTGGCCGAGGCGCTCGTTGTCATCAACATGGTATTCCGTTCGTCGTAGAGGGGTAGACGCATGGACGATCTATCGGTCGCGCGTGGTGGGGTCACTCGTCGCGAGATACTCCGGCGCGCGGCGAGTGTCGGCGCTCTCGCGACTTCCGCAGCACTCCCCGCGTTGCCTGGGGTTGGCGTGGGGGCGGCGCCACCGGCGCCGACGCCGCAGTGGGGGCCGGTGTTTGCCTCCCTATACGGCGGAGGTGACTATCCCCTGAAAGCAAGGACCACCGGTGCGGTCGGTCATGCTGCTGTCGCGCGCTGTTACAGCGCATTTCCTTTGCCGCCCGCAGACCCAGACTTCGCGCCACCGCCCGGCGCATCGAATGTTTGGCCCGTTGGCGCTCCCGCATGCCGAGGTCGAATCGCCATGAGGACACGGGTACCTGCAGGGCTTATGCATTCTCGGAGTGAGCGGCAGTAATTATGAAAGTGCGCTTCTTTGGTAGGATTTCGTTGCTGACGCGAAAACCCGATCAAAGGAGCGCACGATGCCATCTACGCACCATTTGT
>JBPCMC010000485.1:0-2769 GCA_051002645.1 Thermomicrobiales bacterium | reverse complement strand
GCCTTCTTCACTTTTTTTTCCCCGTGGGTAGCCCCCCCCCCACCACCAACCGATGATATGATGAAGTGGCTCAGGCTCATACGCCCGCGCCATCGGTAGCACAGGCAAAAGCCAGTGAACGCCAGGTATGGAGGGAAACCCGATGCGGACAGTCATCAAGGGCGGCACGGTCGTCACGGCGAGCGATACCTACCAAGCGGATGTGCTGATCGAAGACGAGAAAATCGCCGCGATTGGCCGTGACCTCTCCGGTGACGCGACGATTGACGCGGGCGGCGCGTATGTCATCCCCGGCGGGATCGACGTGCATACCCATCTGGAGATGCCCTTCGGCGGCACCGTCTCATCGGACGACTTCTTCACCGGCCATCGTGCTGCCGCCTTCGGCGGCACGACGACGCATCTCGACTTCGCCATCCAGCCGAAGGGCGCGACATTGCGTGAGACGTTCGACCTCTGGTCCGCGAAGGCAAACGGCAAGGCGGTCATCGACTATGGCTTCCACCTCGCCATCACCGATCTGCCGGACAGTATCATGGACGAGATCGCGCAGTGTCCGGAGTGGGGCGTCACCAGTTTGAAACTCTTCATGGCGTACAAGGGCGCTTTAATGGTGGACGACGGCACGCTCTTCCGCGCGCTGGAGCAGGGGGCGGCGCACGGCCTCCTGACGATGGTCCATGCGGAGAATGGCGACGCCATCGACATCCTCGTCAATCAGGCGGTCGCCGCCGGGAATGTGGCGCCGAAATATCACGCGCTCACCCGCCCGCCCGCGCTCGAAGCGGAGGCGACCAATCGCGCCATCCGCCTCGCGGAGGTGGCGGGCGCGCCGCTCTACGTCGTCCATGTTACCTGCGAAGGCGCGCTCGACGCGGTGCGCGCGGCGCGAGAGCGAGGGGTGCCCGTCTACGGTGAGACCTGCACGCAGTACTTCTTCTTCACCAAAGACGACCTCGCCCGGCCCGGCTTCGAAGGCGCGAAGTACGTCTGCTCGCCCCCCTTCCGGGAGCGCGCGGATCAGCAGGCGCTCTGGCGCGGCGTCGCGGACAATGCGTTGCAGGTGGTCTCCACCGATCATTGCCCCTTCTGGTACGAGGGCGGCACGGAGGGGCGGAGCGGCGGCAAGGAACTGGGCAAGGAAAATTTCGCCGCAATTCCCAACGGCTGCCCCGGCATCGAGGACCGCATGATGGTGCTTTACACTCACGGCGTGCGCGGCGGCAAATTCTCGCTCAATCGCTGGGTCGAACTCTGCTGCACCAACCCGGCCAAACTCTTCGGTATGTATCCGCAAAAGGGGGTAATTGCCCCCGGCAGCGACGCCGATCTCGTCATCTGGGACCCGGACGCGACACGCACCCTCACGGTCGCCCAGCAGCATCAGCGCACGGATTACAACCTCTTTGAAGGGATGGACGTGATGGGCGTGCCGCGCACCGTCCTCGCGCGCGGTCGCATCCTCGTGCGGGACGGCATATGGGAAGGCGAGCAGGGCGCGGGTCGCTTCGTCCACCGGCAGCGGTTTTCCTAATCCTCCCTTCCCTCCTCCCCCAGTCGGCGGAATGTTTCTCCTTTTCGTGCTGTTATGCCGAGGAAGAAATTGGCTGGCTGCCGGTGCTGCAATTGGCTCTTTTGCATCGCGGTCGTGTTCTCGTATGCTGACGATCCCGGCTGGCACGAAGGCGCGGGCAGGAAGGGCAAAACGGTCATGCAGTGCGGCATCGGTGGACGGATTTACTACGGCTGGATTGTCGTTGGCGTCACGGCGCTGACGCTGATCACCTCGGCGGGCGAGCGCTCGGTGCCAGGCGTGCTCATCCACCCGCTAGAGCAGGAGTTCGGCTGGAGCACGGCGGCGATCTCGCTCGCCGTCTCGATCGGGCTGCTCCTCTTCGGCCTCATGGGGCCGATTGCCGGGCGGCTGATGGACCGCTCCGGCCCGCGTCGCCTGATGATGATCGGCCTCCTGCTCATCGTCGTCAGCACGGCGACGAGCGCGACGATGACGCGGTTGTGGCAGCTCGACCTGCTCTGGGGCGTCGTCAGCGGCGTCGGCACGGGCATGGCGGCGACGGTGCTAGGCGCGGCGGTCGCCAACCGCTGGTTCAATGAGAAGCGCGGCCTCGTCATGGGCATCTTCGGCGGCGCGACCTCGGCGGGTCAGTTGCTCTTCGTGCAGTTGAACGTCCGGCTCGTCGTCACCGTCGGCTGGCGCGGCGCGGTGCTCGTGCTCGCGGGCGTCGCGCTCCTCGCACTCATCCCGGTGCTCTTCCTGATGGAGAACAGCCCTGCCGATGTCGGCGTCGAGCCGTACGGCGGCGCGCCGCAGCCGGTGGCGGGCACATCCGCCGCGACGGAGACGGACGGCATCATGCGGCGGGCGTTGCGCGTGCCGGAATTCTGGCTGCTGGCGGGCAGTTTCTTCATCTGCGGCGCGACCTCCAATGGCCTGATCGGCACGCACTTCATCGCCCACTCGATCGATCACGGCATCGCTCAGACGACCGCCGCCAGCGTGCTCGCCCTGATGGGCGCGATGAACTTCGTCGGCACGATCTGCTCCGGCTACCTTACGGACCGCTACGACCCGCGCAAGTTGCTGGCGTGCTACTACATCTTCCGCGGGCTCTCGCTCTTTGTCCTGCCCATCTTCACCAGCACCTGGGGGCTGGCGATCTTCGCCGTCTTCTTCGGCCTCGACTACATCGCCACCGTCCCGCCGACTGCGGCGCTCGCCGCCGACATCTTCGGCCGCAAGCACGTCGG
>JBPCMC010000484.1:0-9661 GCA_051002645.1 Thermomicrobiales bacterium | reverse complement strand
CGCCCCCGTTTCGGCGGGGGAGCGGAGACAACCTTTTTTTTCCTTTTCTCGTCTTTTGCCCCCCGCTACCAACTACAGAATGCCGTACCGATCGTAGACATCGCGCAGCAGGTCGCCGCGTTCGAGGTCGTTGCGGGCCTGATTCTCGCCCGCGACTTTGACTTTCGCGCGCTCGATTGCCTCTTTCTCCACCGCCTGCGGAATGACGACGAGGCCGTCCAGATCGCCGAAGACGATGTCGCCGGGGTGGACGAGTACGCCGCCGCAGATAATTGGCGTCCCGTGCGCGACGACGAGGCCGCGCCCGGCGGAGTCGATCGGGCGCAGGCCGGTGGCGAAGACGGGGAAGCCTATCTCCTCGATCCGGCGGGCGTCGCGCACATGGCCGTCGATGATCGCGCCGCGCGCGCCGCGTGCCCGCGAGGTCGTGGAGAGCAGTTCGCCCCAGAAGCAGGTGCGCGTCGAGTGGTTTGTCGCCGCGACGAGTACATCGTTCGGCATCAGGCTGTCAATCGCCGCGATCTCCGCGCTGTAGGCGTCCGCAGGCATCTCGTAGACATCGGTCGAGAGGACGGTATGTGCCCGACCAACGACGACGGCGTCCTTGTAGATCGGCCGGATCGTCGCGTCCATCGCCTGCGCGCGGTAGCCGAGGCTATCGAGCACATCGGAGACGACGGAGACATAGAGGTCCCGCTGCATGAATTCGAAGAGGTCCCGGTCCTTTTCCCGACCCTGATCCGCCATTCTGCACCCTCCTCTTTCCTCACCCCCCGACCCCTCTCCATCGCAGAGGGATCACGGTATCAATCAGTTTTGTACAGCGATGGAGAGGGGAGAAATACAAGCCCACCCCCTGTCCCCCTCCCGACGCGGGAGGGGGGACTCGTAGCAGCATCGAGGTCGTTCTGGTATGGCCACGGCATGTGAAGCGTGCTCCCCTCCTGCGTCGGGAGGGGCCGGGGGTGGGCCAGTCCCCGCTCGTTGCTCATTGCTCATTGCTCATTGCTGGAACGTGCACACCGTAACCCAGACGGTGCGAGACGGTGGAGGCGGCGGCGAGGACGGAGGGGGCATAATCGGTCGCCGCGAACTCGGTGGTCGTGCCGGAGACGCTCACCGCTCCGACCGTTGCGCCCGTCGCGTCGCGGACGGGGGCGGCGACGCAACTGAGGCCGAGGAAGGATTCTTCCTCATCGGTGGCGTAGCCGCGCTCGCGGACGACCGCCAGCCGGTCTTGCAGCGACTCGACGGTGGTGATCGTCTTCGCCGTGCGGCTCGGTAAGCCGTGCTCCGCGACGATGGCCGCGATCGCCTCCGGCGGCAGGTCGGCGATTAGCGCCTTGCCGAGACCGGTGCAATGGACGAGCTCGCGCGCGCCGAGTTGCCCGGCGAAGTGGATCGGGCGCTGCGGTGGCACGACCGCGATATGGACGACCTGCCCCTCATTGAGGATGCCGAGATTCGCCGTCTGCTGGCATTCCTTCGCCAGCACTTCGAGCGCCGGGCGAGCCGCCTGCTCGATGGAGAACGTCTGCTCGTAGATGCTCCCCAACTCGAAGAGCCGCACGCCGAGCCGGTACCGCTCCGATGCCGCGCGCTCGACAAAGCCGTGCTCCTCCAGCACCGTGAGGAGCCGCACTGCCGTCCCCTTCGCCAGGCCGAGGCGGGTGCTGATCGCCGTGAGCGACTGCTCCGGGTGGGGCAACGTGAAAGATGTGAGGATCGCGAGGCCGCGCGCCAATGCACGCACCTGATAGTCGCCACTCATCGCCCGCGCCTTTCCCAGTACCGTTATCGTGAAACTGCTTTCCATCTTACGTCCGTTTGTGCCTCTGTCAAGCGGCAGGCGCCGACTGCTTTCAGCGATAAGCTAGACGAATCGGATCGTGGCATCGCAAGGAGGGGAGGGATAGGCAAAGCATACAAGCATGAGCACGTCGGCATCGGTGCGGGATCAGTCGAGACATATGAGAAGACTGTCCGCTTTTATGAGGAGGTTTTCGGCTGGCATCGCACCCGCGAGGCACCCGCGATCTCGCCGTCGTCAGCAACGACGCGGGCGATTGCTTCGAGATCTTCGCGTCAGATGCGCCGCCGCTGATGCAGCCCCATCATCTCGCCTTCGGCGTCGATGGGGCGGAGTTCGATACCCTGGCGGAGCGCATCCGCGCGGCGGGGGCGACGCTCGAAGAACCCTTCGAGATTCCGTACGGGGACCGAATTGTCTTCTTCACCGACCCGGCCGGGAATGCCGTGCAGACCGTCGGCCAGCGAACCGCTCCCACAATAGAGAAAAGCCGCCACCCGAAGGTGGCGGCGGAGCGTAAGCGGTGTGGTTAGTCTTGGTGGTTGAAGTAGGAGACGCACTGGCCCTGATTCTTGAACGGCCCCGGCAGCCCGTTCTGGCCGGTATATTGCTCATAGCCGTCTTTCTTGCAACTGTTCACCGATTCCTGCTGCGTCGGCTCGTAGGTGTAGGTCGTGGCGTTGATTTTGGTGTTGTCGAACTGGACCGTCTGCCCGGTGCCATCGACCACGAGCGCGATGTCGGTGATCGGATAGCTCCCATATACCGCCTGCGCCGCCGCGTACGGCTCGTAGAATGTTCCGCCTGGGAGCTGTGACGTATCGACGAGATTTGCCGGCGCTGCGAGATTCCCGCTGTTCACCCAGACGTTCTTCGGGCAGTTCGTATAATTCGGCGGGGGGCCGATGTAGAAGAAGACATTCTTCGGACCAGTCGGCGTTGTAACCTCGACGGAGAATCGGGGGGAGCCGAGTCCGCAGTCTCCCGCCGTTATTTTGTAATCGGTCATGAGGTTATTCAGCGTCGCAAGCGTCGTGACGGTGGGGATGGGGAGGGTGAAGTCAACGCCGCCAAATGCATTGGGGCCTGTTGATGTCGCTTGAACGGCACGGAGCGAGGCATTGCCCGGCATGACATACGTGGCATCGCCAAAGAGCGAGTACGATGGCGTGGCAGCCATCACGGGCGACACGAAAAGGGTAACCAGGAGCGTCAGCACGACGATCCCACCACCGAGACGACGGACAGTTCGTATCATGGGTCCAGTCCTTCCTGTTGTGCATCGGTGCGGCAGCACGCGCCGCCCACACCCCGATGCAGCAATCTCACATATTAGAACGAGAGAAAGATTCATTATGTGACGGGTGTTATGGTTGGATGATAAATGATTTATATGGAAGAATATATCTTGTCCGCCATCCAATTATGGGTGATGAGCGTACGGTCGGCACTCATCGAGACTGGTATGTCGGCAGAACGCTCGTGCGCGTTGGAAAATTACTTGCTCGACGCTCGCTCGTCAACCGGCACAAGCGCGTCCGTAGCGCCTCGTACGATCGTCGCTTGACAGCGCATGGCGGGGTACCTATAGTGACATGGAACCCTGTTTCGTGACTTTGTACAGCCAAACTCTTCACCGGGGCAGTCAACCGCTGCCTGCTGCCGACCGACGATTGGGGAAGGATGCGATGCGGTGACCCATCTCCTGGCCGAACTGACGCGCGACGAGGCGGGGCGGCTGGTGCCGGACGCGACAGTGATCCTGCCCTCCGCCGCCATCGAGCAGCACGGGCCGCATCTGCCGATCATCACGGACACCTGCATCGTCGGGGCGGTCAGCGAGCGCGTCGCGGCGGCGGCCTCGGTGCCGGTACTCGTCGCGCCGACGGTCTGCTACGGCGCGTCGCAGCACCATTTCCCCTTCCCCGGCGTGATGTCGCTCTCCAGCAGCACCTTCAGCGGGACGCTGCGCGATCTGCTGGATAGTCTCGCCCGAATGGGGGCACGGCGCGTCTACCTGCTCAACGGGCACGGCGGCAACGACGAACTGATCCGCCTCGTCGCCCGCGAGGAGGGATTCGCCAAGCACCTCGCCATCGGTGCGGCCTCCTACTGGTCCATCGCGTGGGATGGCCTCCTGGGTATCGAAGCGCACAGCAAACTCGGCACCCTCCCCGGCCACGCCGGCCACTTCGAGACGGCCCTGATGATGGCCCTCCGCCCCGATCTCGTGCATGGCGACGCGATCCCCGTGCCGATGGCGGAGCAGATGGTCGGCGATGTCTGGCCGGGCGGGATGCGCGGCACGATCACGCCGCCGCACAACTCACTCGGCACCTCCGGCACGAGCGACGACGCCGGGAACGCGACGGCGGAATGGGGCGAGCGGCTGCTCGATGTCTGCGTGCGCGAGGTGGCGGCGGCAATCGAAGACTTCCACCAGACAGCGGGAGCATGGTTCGCATGAAGATCACCCGCGTCGAGACGCTGAGCGTCATCGTCCCGCTCCACGAGGGCGCGTGGCACAGCACGCACTACAACCCCGAGGGATACGTCTACGGCGGCACCTGGGTGCGCCTTCACTGGCCGGAATTCCCGATCGTCCTCATCCGCCTGCATACCGACGAAGGGCTGATCGGCCTCGGCGAGGTGCCGAAGGGCATCCCCGATTACGCGGTGCGCCAGGTGGCCGGTTTCTTCGAGGGGCGCGATCTCTGGTCGTTCAATATGCAGGAGTTGCCGCTCGAAACGATGTGGTTCGCCAACCCCTCCATTTACGAGGGGTACGAGATGGCGCTCTATGATTTGATGGGTAAGGCGCTCAACGTCCCCCTTCATCGCCTCTTCGGCGGCGCGTACCGGGATCGCGTGCCCGTCTCCCGCTGCTCGGGGCGGATGACGCCGGAGGATGCGGCGGAGACGGCGCGGCAGGCGGTCGCGCAGGGGTATCGCGTCCTGAAGATGAAGGCGACGGCGGATGACCCGGTAATCGAGCGGCTGGAGGCGATTCGCGACGCGGTCGGCGACCAATTGCGCGTCAATATCGACCCGAATCAGCGCTTTTACCAGCCCTTCCGCCTCGTCGAACTGGTCGAGCGGATGCGCGCGCACGGCCTCACGAACGTCGAGTGCTTCGAGAGCCCGTTCAACCACAAGAATCTCGACTGGTACGTGCTGGCGCGGCAGAAAATTCCCATCCCGATCGCGCTGCACCTCAATGTTGCCACCGACGTTTTCGAGGCGGTGAAGCGCGAGGCGTGCGACTGGCTGAATATCGGCGGCCCGCTCGTCAACACCTACAAACTGGCGAGCATCGCGGAGGCGGCGGGCATCCCGACATGGCATGGCTCGGGCGTCGGCCTCGGCGTCTCGGAGGCAGCCTACGCGCACATCTGCGCCGCCTGCAAGTCCATGACGCTGACGAGCGACATCTGCGGCGAGACCTTGCGGGTGGACGACTGCATCGCCGAGCCGCTCCGTTTCGCGGAGGGACATGTCCTCGTGCCGCAGGGGCCGGGGCTGGGCGTCGAACTCGACATGGAGGCGATCGGGAGGTACGCGGTCAATTACGAAGGACAAGGACTGAGGACTGAGAACTAAGCGCTCTGGCTACTGGCATCTGGTTTCTGGCATCTGTTCGGCTCCCCTCTCCATCGCCGCCGTGATCTCGCGGCGGACGAAGCCTGATGGCGATGGAGAGGGGTCGGGGATGAGGAAAGAGGAGAAACACATGACTGACGTGCATGACAAAAATTTGACACGGCGCGGCTTCCTGGCGGGCATCGCGGCGGCGGCCGGGAGCGCCATCCTCGCGGCGTGCGGCGGCAGTAGCTCGCCGACCGCGACGACGGCGGCGACTGTGGCGGCCACAAAGCCAGCCGCAGCCGCATCACCGACGGCATCGGCGGCGGCATCGGCAGCGTCACCCGCAGCCGCAGCGCCGACGACGGCTGCGGCATCCTCCGCCGTTTCGCCGACATCGGCAGCGGCCAGCGCGCCCGCCGCTGCGGGAACGGCGGCGCCCGCCGCCAGTGGCGGTTCGACGGTGATCACCGCACCGACGGCTGCGGCGTCTACCGGCACGACCGGCGGCCAGGTGAATGTCAAATGGGTGAAGCCCGCGACGATCCATCCGCTCTTCTCGACGGCTGGCATCGAGCAGGGCGCCGAACGGCAGATGTTCGGCGCGCTCGTCCGCATCAACGACAAACTCGAACCGTTGCCGGACCTCGCTCAGACGATTGAGACCTCGGCGGACGCGAAGACGTACACCTTCACGCTCAAGAAGGGACTCACCTTCTCCGACGGTAAGCCGCTCACCTCGGCGGATGTCATTTTCACGATCGAGCGCGCCGTCGACAAGCGGACGGGCAGTTACTGGCGCGGTCGGCTGCTCGCCATCGACGGGGCGGCGGATTTTGGCGACCAGAAGACGACCACGATCAAGGGGCTCGAAGCGCCGGATGCGAACACCGTCAAGATGACACTGACCGTCCCGGACTCGACCTGGCTGATCACGATCGGCGACTTCGCCGGTCTCAGCATCCTGCCGAAGCACATCCTGGAGAGCACGCCGCCGGATCAGATGGCGAAATCCCCCTTCGCCTTCGCTCCCACCCCATCGGGGGGCGCCTTCACCTTCGCGGACTGGAAGGCGGACCAATACCTTCAGGTCAAGCGCAATGAGACGTACGCCGCCGGGCCGAAGGCAAAACTCGACTCGATCTTCTTCAAGGTGATCACGCAGGATGACGCCGGGCTCGCACAACTCGAATCGGGCGAGATGGACCTCTTTGCGGCAGTGCCCGTCAGCGAGGTGGATCGGCTGCGCAAGAACGCGAACCTGACCGTCGTCAGTGTCCCCTCGCCGAGCGTTACCTTCCTCGCCTTCAACTTCGGCCGCGACACCCCATTCAAGGACAAGCGCGTGCGGCAGGCGATGATGTACGCCATCGACCGCGCGGGGATCGTCAAGCAGGTGCTCAATGGCGAAGGGACGGTCGTCAACTCGACGATCATCGGGCCGGACTGGATGGGCATCCCCGAGGGACTGAACCAATACGCCTTCGACCCGAACAAGGCGAAGCAGTTGTTGAAGGACGCGAACTTCAACAGCAGCGCCAAATTCAGCCTGATCTACATCCCCGGCACCAAGATCACCGATGCCTGGCTGCCGATCGCTCAGCAGCAATTGAAGGATGTCGGCATTAACGTCGACCTCACGCAACTGGATGGCACCGAGTACACCAAGCGCGTCGTCACGGGTGCGACGCCGACGACGACCGGCGACTTCGACATCGCGGAGGTAGACGGCGGTGTCTTCCGCGCGGACCCGAACGTCTCCGCCAAGTACTTCGAGACGACATCGTTCGTGCCGGCGGGCGGCAACTACGGCCACTACACGAACCCGCAGGTCGATGACCTCCTCAAGCAGGGCCGCGCCACCCCCGACAAAGCCCAACGCAAGACGATCTACACCAATCTGGCGAAAGTGCTGAATGATGATTGCCCGTGGGTCTTCCTCTGGTCGCCGAACTCGATCCACGCATACAACAAGCGCTTGCAGGGATTCAAGCCGCCATCCTACGCCAACAGCTTCATGTGGAATGCCGAGGAGTGGAGCGTCACGAAGTAGCGAGTAATCAGTAGCCGGTAGCCAGTAGTCAGTAGCCAGTGGTTCCGGCTCACTTCCGAATACTGACTACTGGCTACCGGCTACTCGCGACTTGTGTTAGGCTAGTGGCACGGGCAACAGCAGAATCCGCGCAATCGTGCACGGGCGCTACGTCAATGTGGGGAAGGGGATTCCCGATGGCGACCAATGAGCGGCAGGCCATGTGGACACGGCGGCGATTCCTCGCCTCGGCGAGCGCGGCGGCGGCCGGCGCGCTGCTCGCGGCGTGCGGCGGATCGACCGCGCCGACCGCCACCAGCGCGCCCAAGCCAGCGGCCACCACTGCCGCGCCAGCATCGGCAGCCGCTCCGGCGACGAGCGCCCCTAACGCCGCTGCGAGCGCCGCCTCCCCGGCTGCGGCTGCGGCTTCTCCGGCGGTGAGCGCGGCGTCACCTGCGGCAGCGGCCTCGCCCGCAGTCGCCGCATCGTCTGCCGCATCGACGGGGGCGCCCGGTGGACAGATCAACATGTACTGGACGAAACCCGTCACGATTCACCCACTCTTCTCCAGTTCCGGCGTTGAGCAGGGCGTCGAGCGGCAGATGTTCGGCGCGCTCGTGCGGATGACGGACAAATTGGAGCCGATCCCGGACCTCGCCGAGAAAATCGATGTCTCGCCCGACGCGAAGGTTTACACCTTCACGCTGAAGAAGGGCATCACCTTCTCGGATGGCAAGCCGCTCACCTCGGCGGATGTCCTCTTCACCTATCAGCGTGCGGTGGACAAGCGTTCGGGCAGTTACTGGCGCGCCCGTCTCCTCGCCCTCGACGGCGCGACCGAGTATGGCGACCAAAAAGCGGACACGATCAAGGGGCTGGAAGCGCTCGACGATTACACCGTCAGGATGACACTTACGGTACCGGACTCGACATGGCTCATCACCATCGGCGACTTCGCGGGTCTCAGCATCCTGCCGAAGCACATTCTGGAGAGCACCGCGCCGGATCAGATGCAGAAAGCGCCCTTCTCATTCGCTCCGACACCCTCTGCTGGCGCATTCACCTTCTCAGACTGGAAGCAGGATCAGTATCTGGAGATCAAGCGGAATGAGACCTACGCCGGTGGGCCGAAGGCGAAGCTGGACAAAATCTTCCTTAAGGCCCTCTCGCAAGAGGATGTCGGCATCGCCCAGTTGGAAAAGGGCGAGATCGATCTCATGACCGTCTCCGTGACCGAGGCGGACCGGCTCCGCAAGAACCCAAGCCTGACCGTCGTCAGTGTGCCGTCGCCAAGTGTCTCTTTCCTCGCGTACAATATGGACAAGCCGTACCTCCGGGATAAGCGCGTCCGGCAGGCGATGGCTTATGCGATTGATCGAGAAGGGATCGTCAAAGAGATCCTCAAGGGTGAGGCGACACTGGTCAACTCGACGATTATTGGGCCGGACTGGATGGGCATCCCTGAGGGGTTGAATGCGTACAAGTACGACCCGAATAAGGCGAAGCAACTGCTGAAAGATGCGAACTGGAACGGCGCGCAGAAACTCGCCCTGCCGTATACTACCGGCAATAAGATCAACGATGCGCTCGTCCCGATCCTGCAACAGCAATTCCAGGACGTCGGCATTGCCCTGGCTCTCCCGCCCGTGGATGGCACGGCAGGCAATCATCGCATTTTCGGGATCGCGACCGCGACGCAGGCGGGCGATTTCGATGTCGATCTCGTCGGTGGCGGCGTCTTCCGCACCGACCCGAACGTCTCGGCCAAATACTTCGAGACAATCGCCTTCACGCCCGCAGGCGCGAACTATGGGCATTACTCGAATCCGAAGGTGGACGAACTCTTTAAGCAAGGCCGCGCGACCGTGGACAAGACGCAACGCAAGAAGATCTACACCGATCTTGCACTGATCCTCAATGAGGAAGTGCCGTGGGTCTACCTCTGGTCACCGAACTCGATCCATGTCTATAACAAGCGCCTGCAAGGGTTCAAGCCGCCGAGCTACGCGACGCATCAGGTCTGGAATGCTGAGGAGTGGACGGTGACGAAGTAACGAGTAGTCAGTAGTCAGTAGCCAGTAGCCAGAAGTCAGACGGGAGCCGGAATCACTAGATAACCTGCACAGTAAGTCGAGGTCTGGTAGAGTGGAGCGCATGATACTGCAATATACGAAACTCGCCACCCATCCCGCCGTCTTCCGTTCGCTGACCGGACTGACCGTCGCGCAGTTCGACGC
>JBPCMC010000483.1:0-7164 GCA_051002645.1 Thermomicrobiales bacterium | reverse complement strand
TACCACGCATGAGTGGATTAGGAATTCGAGTCCCTGATCTGATCTTTCAGATTATCGCCTTCATCTTGCTCGTCTGGCTGCTCAACCGCTACGCCTTCAAGCCGATTTTGAAGGTGCTCGACGAGCGCGCGGAGCGCGTACGCGAGAGCCTTGAGGCGGCGGAGCGCGCCCGTGCGGAAGTCGCGCAGGCGGAGCAGCGCAGCCTCGAGGAGTTGCAGACGGCGCGCGTGCAGGCGCAGGAGATCGTGGCGCGCGCCCGCGAGCAGAGCGAGCAGACGATTGCGCAGTCCCGCGCCGCCGCCCGCGAAGAGGCCGAGAAGGTGAAGGTGCAGTTCGAGACCCAGATGCACGCCGACCAGGCACGGGCACGCGACGAACTGCGCCACGAAGTCGCGGACCTCGCGATCCTCGCCGCCAGCCGCGTCGTGCGCCGCTCGCTCGACCCCGAGCAGCACCGGCAGTTGATCGAAGAGACGCTGCGCGAGGCGGTCGACGGCCAGCAAGGTCGCGCGGCGGATTAGTAGCCAGTAATCAGTAGTCAGTAGTCAGTTGGAATTTGAGGCGCTTCGCGCGTTCTTATCTGGCTACCGGCTACTGACTACTGGCTACCGGAGTAACCGAAGGGAACGACGAATGCCAGCAAATGCGGCCGCACGGCGCTACGCGCAGGCGGTCTTCGATATCGGAAAAGCGCAGAACACGCTGACGGTGTGGGATGTGGACCTGCGCATCATCCGGGAGACGCTCGAGGTGGACCCGTCGCTGATGCGGGTGCTCGGCAACCCGGAAACCTCCCCGGCAGAGCGGGAGCGGCTGGTTGAGCGGCTCTTCTCTACGCAATTGACACCCCTCGCCTACAAATTTATCCGGCTCCTGGCGCGCAACCACCGGCTGCCGCTGGCGCCGCAGGTACAGGAAGCGTTCGATGAGATGTACCTCGCCGAGCAGGGAATCGCCTACGCCGATGTCACGACGGCGGTCCCGCTCGATCCGGTCGAGGAGGCGCGCGTCGCGGAGTCGCTGACGCGCTTCACCGGCAAGACGATCAAACTGCGCACGCACGTCGACCCGGACATCATCGGCGGCATCCTCGCCCGCGTGGGCGATCAGTTAATCGATGGCACTGTGACCTCACAGCTCCGCCAACTCAAGAACCGCCTCGCTGCGGTCTAACATAGTCGTGGAGGTTTCTCATGGCCGTACGTTCCGCGGAGATCCGCGACATTATTCGACAGGAAATCGAGGGCTTCGATCAGGAAGCGACGGTGACGAACGTCGGCACGGTGATCGATGTCGGCGACGGTATCGCCCGCGTCTACGGACTCTCGGACGTGCAGGCGAGCGAGCTCGTTGAGTTCACGCCAGCCACGGGCGAGACGATCGTCGGCATGGCGCTCAACCTCGAAGAGGACAACGTCGGCGTCATCATCTTCGGTGACTACACGGTCATCGAGGAAGGGACCACCGTCCGCACGACGGGCCGCATCGCGCAGGTGCCGGTCGGTGACGCGCTCTTCGGGCGTGTCGTGAACGCCATCGGCCAGCCGATTGACGACAAGGGACCGATCAAGACGGACAAGTTCCGCCCCATCGAGCGCATCGCCCCCGGCGTGATTACGCGCAAGATCGTGAACACGCCGGTGCAGACGGGCGTCAAGGCGATTGACGCGATCATCCCGATTGGTCGCGGTCAGCGCGAACTGATCATCGGCGACCGGCAGACGGGCAAGACGGCCGTCTGCGTCGACACGATCATCAACCAGAAGGGCAAGGACCTCTGGTGCATCTATGTCGCCATCGGCCAGAAGCAATCGCAGATTGCCCAGGTCGTCGCGACGCTCGAACGCTTCGGTGCGATGGAGTACACCACCGTCGTCGCCGCCAGCGCTTCGGACCCCGCGCCGCTGTGGTATATCGCCCCGTACGCAGGCTGCGCCATCGGCGAGGAAGTGATGGAGTCCGGCCGCGACGCGCTGATTATCTACGACGACCTCTCCAAGCACGCCTGGGCATACCGCCAGGTTTCCCTGCTGCTGCGCCGCCCGCCGGGCCGCGAAGCGTACCCCGGCGACGTCTTCTACCTGCACTCCCGCCTGCTGGAGCGCGCCGCCCATTTGAACGAGGATTACGGAGGCGGGTCGCTGACCGCGCTGCCGATCATCGAGACGCAGGCGAACGACATCTCCGCCTACATCCCGACCAATGTCATCTCGATTACCGACGGCCAGATCTTCCTCGAATCTGACCTCTTCAACGCCGGCATCCGGCCCGCTGTGAACGTCGGCCTCTCCGTCTCTCGCGTCGGCTCGACAGCACAGACGCGCGCGATGAAGCGGGTCGCCGGGCGGATGAAGTCCGAACTGGCGCAGTTCCGCGAGTTGGCGGCCTTCGCGCAGTTCTCCTCCGACCTCGACCGCGCGACGCGCGCCCAGATTGACCGTGGCCAGCGCCTCACCGAACTCTTGAAGCAGCCGCAGTACGCGCCGGTCTCGCTGGAGAATCAGGTCGTCTCGATCTTCGCCGGTACGAACGGACTGATCGACGACATCCCGGTGCCACAGGTGCGCGAGTTCGAGAAGCAACTACTCGAGTTCATGGGGACGCAGCATCCGGAAATCCTCAAGACGATTGCCGATTCCAAGGACCTGCCGAAGGAGAGCGAAGAGGCGCTGCGGTCGGCAATTGACGAGTTCAAGCGCGGCTCGACCTTCGCGCAACCGGCCACCGGTCGCGCTGTCGCGGCCAGCTAAAGGGAGCGAACGATGCCCAGCGAACGCGACATCCGGACGCGCATCCGCTCCGTCCGCAATGTCTCCCAGATTACCCGCGCGATGGAGATGGTCGCGGCCTCCAAAATGCGCCGCGCGCAGCAGCGGGTCGGCGCGAGCCGCCCGTACAGCGAGCGATTGCGCGCGATGCTCGCCGATGTCGCAGCGGCAGCGAGTGGCGCGGACGCGCGGGAGTATCCGCTCCTGCGCCAGCGCCCGGTGCGACGGGTCGAGGTGATCCTCGTCACGGGCGAGCGGGGGCTGGCGGGCAGCCTCAACTCGAACATCATCCGGCGCGCATCGCGCTTTCTCGTCGACGAGATGGGTTCCCAGAACATTGATGCGCAACTGATTACGGTCGGTCGCAAGGGGCGCGATTTCATGCGCCGCTTTCAGCGCGAGATCGTCGCCGAGTTTATCGGCATCGGGGACCGACCAACGCTCGCGGATGTCACCCCGATTGCGCGGATCGCGATGGACGATTACATCAATGAGCGCGTGGACGCGGTCTATATCGCCTACACGCGCTACGTGAACACGCTCACTCAGCGGCCGGAACTGGTGAAAATCCTGCCGATCGAGCCGCCCGAGGAGCAGCAGAAGGGTAAGTACGGCGAGTACCTGTTCGAGCCGAACGCGGGCGCGGTGCTCGAGCAAATCCTGCCGCGCTTCGTGGAAATTTCCGTCTATCAGGCGATCCTCGAATCGATCGCCAGCTATTACAGCGCGCAGATGGTCGCGATGCGCAACGCGACGGACAACGCGAAGACCGTCGTCAGCGAGTTGCGCCTCGCGCTGAACAAGGCGCGGCAGACGCGCATCACCAATGAAGTCGCGGAAATCAGCGCGGGCGCGAACGCGCTCGGCGAAGCCGCCGGCTAAACGTACAAGGAGGCACCGATGGCTACCGCCGTCACGGAATCCCAGGCAGTATCAGAGCGCAAGGCCACGGGCCACGTCACGCAGATCCGTGGCGTCGTCGTGGATGTCGAATTTCCGCCGGATCAGTTGCCGGAAATCTACAATGCCGTCCAGACGGTGATGCCGGATGGCTCGACGCTCACGCTGGAGACGCAGCAGCATCTCGGCAATGACACGGTGCGCGCCGTCGCGATGTCCACGACAGACGGCCTGCGACGCGGCCAGGAGGCGTGGGACACGGGCGCGCCGATCACCATTCCGGTCGGCCCGGAGACGCTCGGCCGCATCTTCGATGTGACGGGCAACACGATCGACAACAAAGGCCCGGTCGTGACGGAGCAGCGCTTCTCCATCCACCGCCCCGCCCCCGGATTCGACGAGCAACTGACGACGGTCGAGGTTTTCGAATCCGGCATCAAGGTCATCGACTTGATCGCCCCCTTCACGCGCGGCGGCAAGATGGGTCTCTTCGGTGGCGCGGGCACGGGTAAGACGGTCATTTTGCAGGAACTGATCCGCAACATCGCGGCGGAGCACGGCGGCTATTCCGTCTTCGCCGGTGTGGGCGAGCGCTCCCGCGAGGGGAACGACCTCTACCACGAGATGACGGAGTCCGGCGTTATCGACAAGACGGTGATGGTCTTCGGCCAGATGAATGAGCCCCCCGGCGCGCGGCTGCGCATCGGTCTGACGGGCGTGACGATGGCCGAATACTTCCGCGATGTCGAGGGGCGCGACGTGCTGCTCTTCATCGACAACATCTTCCGCTTCGTGCAGGCAGGCTCGGAAGTTTCCGCGCTCCTCGGTCGTATGCCGAGCGCCGTGGGCTACCAGCCGACGCTCGCCTCCGAGATGGGGCAGTTGCAGGAGCGGATCACCAGCACCGCCAAGGGTTCGATTACCTCCGTGCAGGCGATCTATGTCCCGGCGGACGACTATACCGACCCGGCGCCGGCCACCACCTTCGCCCACCTCGATGGCTCGATCAACCTCGAACGCTCCCTGACCGAACAGGGTCTGTATCCGGCGGTTGACCCACTGGCATCGTTCTCACGCATCCTCGATCCGAACGTCGTTGGTGAGGAGCACTACAACACCGCGCGTGAGGTGCAGCAAGTTCTCCAACGGTACAAAGATTTGCAGGACATTATCGCGATCCTCGGCGTTGAGGAACTGTCTGAAGACGACAAACTGACCGTCACCCGCGCGCGCAAAATGCAGCGTTTCCTCACACAGCCGATGTTCGTTGCGGAAACCTTCACCGGTCTTCCCGGCCAATACGTCTCCCGCGAGGAGACCGTGCGCGGCTTCCGCGAAATCCTCGAAGGGAAGCACGACAACCTCCCCGAGCAGGCGTTCTACTACGTCGGCGCGATTGAGATGGCCGTCGAGAAGGCCAAGGAACTGGCGAACACGTAAGAGCCTCACCCCCGGCCCCCTCTCACCTGCCCAGCGGGCACCCGCTTGTCAGCAATAGAGAGGGGGAGCAAATACGGGGACTTGGGGCGCTGACAATACGCCACGGTGTTCGCATTGGGTTCCCCCTCCCGTGTCGGGAAGGGGCTAGGGGGTGGGTATGCCGACACTGAACTTTGAACTCGTTACTGCGGACCGGGTCGTCCTCCAGGAGGAGGGCGTGGATATGGTCGTCGCCCCCGGTACGGACGGCGTGCTCGGCATCCTGCCGCGCCACGTCCCGCTCATCTCGACGCTCCAACCGGGCGAGTTGCGCGTCAAGCGCGGCGCGGAGGAGACCAGCCTCCTCGTCACCGGCGGCTTCATGGAAGTGACACCGGAGAAGGTACTCGTCCTCGCCGACGCAGCCGAGCGCTCGGATGAAATCGACCTCGCGCGCGCGGAAGAAGCGAGACGCCGGGCCGAAGAGCGACTCGCAGCGAGTGGCGACGCGGTCGACGCCGCGCGCGCGGAGGCCGCCCTCCGCCGCGCGATGGTGCGCATCCGCATCGGGCAGCGGCGGCGATCATCGGGCCGGTCGCAAGAGCGCGGATAAGCGTTGGACTGAGGCTGTTGTGACCGCTTCGGTGAAGGTGCGCGCCACCGCCGTGCTGATCGAGGACGGTCACATCCTGCTCACCGAGCAGCGAATTTCGTCGTCAGAGACGCGGCGTTGGTCGCTCCCCGGCGGCGGGGTTGAATTTGGCGAAACGCTCGAATCGTGTCTGATCCGCGAGATTCGCGAAGAAACAGGTCTCACCGTCGCGATTGATCGACTCCTCTATCTCTGCGACCGCATCCAGGATGGTCGCCATACCGTCCACATCACCTTCGCCGTCCACCGTGTTTCCGGCGCGTTGCAGGTCGGCGTCGAACCGGAGCCCGGCGCATTTCCGATTACCGATGTCCGCATGATCCCGCTCGCGCACCTCACCGCGTTCGGGTTCAGCGAGCGCTTCCGCGACCTCGCGCTGACGGACTTCCCACAGAGCGGTACTTATCAGGGCCTTGTGGCGAACATCGGTCTGTAAACGCGATACGAAATACCATCCCCACAACCCTTCTCTCGCATGGTTATGTCGAGTATACTTGCGGACGGCCTGCGAGGGCGGTTGCGGTCGTGCAAATACCACAGAGAATATGAGGTAGATCATTTGCCGAAACAAATTGGCATCGACCTGGGGACGGCGAATGTGCTGGTCTACATGCGCGGTCGGGGGATCGTCATCAATGAACCTTCGGTGGTCGCCATCGGCACGCGCGATGGGCGGGTGAAGGCGGTTGGCGTCGAAGCGCGCGAGATGATCGGTCGGCACCCGGAGACGATCGAGGTCGTCCGCCCGATGCGGGACGGGGTGATCGCGGACTATGTGGTCACACAGGAGATGCTCAAGTACTTCATCACCAAGTCGTGCGGGCGGTTCTCGCTCGTCAAGCCGGAAGTGATGATCTGCATCCCCGCCGGTGTCACCGGCGTCGAGACGCGCGCCGTGCGCGATGCCGCGCTCCAGGCGGGCGCGCGCCGCGCCTATCTCATCCAGGAACCGCTCGCGGCGGCCATCGGCGCGCGCATCCCGGTCGCGGACCCCTCCGGCAATATGGTGATCGACATCGGCGGCGGCACCACCGAAGTGGCGGTCATCTCCCTCAACGGCATCGTCGTCGCCCGCTCGATCCGCGTCGGCGGCAACAAATTCGATGAGGCGATTGCGAACTTCATCAAACGCAAGTACAACCTCGCCATCGGCGAGCGCACGGCGGAGGAGATCAAAATCCTCATGGGCAGCGCGATGCCCCTCGATGAGGACGTTATCATGGACGTGCGCGGGCGCGATCAGGTCGCGGGGTTGCCGCGCACCATCCAGATCCACGCGAACGAAGTGACCGAGGCGCTGACCGAGCCGTTGGAGGCGATCATCGGCGCCGTCCGTGGCGTCCTCGAAGAGACCCCGCCGGAACTCTCCTCGGATATCATCGACAAGGGGATGATCCTCACCGGCGGCGGCGCGCTCCTGCGCAA
>JBPCMC010000482.1:0-7024 GCA_051002645.1 Thermomicrobiales bacterium | reverse complement strand
TCGAAGGCGACGAGGTAATCGTAACTGTCGAACTCCTCCAATTTTGCCCGCTGCCCCTGCCGGGCGAGGTCTTCGGTGGTCAGGTGGAGGATGCCGAAATCCCGCTCCAACCATGCGAGATCGTCCTCGGTCGGCTCGTCGAGGTCCACCCAAATCCGGGTATCCGGGTGGGTCATCAGCGCTGCCATCTCCTCCTTCGAGGGATCCGCGAGGATCGTCCCTCCAGCGGCGCTCGTGTAGACGCGTGTGCGCATCATCTCTTTTCCTCCCCATCGCATACAGGCACGATGCCCCGACCGATTCTGCCGCTCCTCCCACCTTTTGAGCGGGGGCGTGCCACAACGTCGCGCCCACTCAGCAATAGCTGACCTGCCCATTGATCCCTTGAGCGACATTCGGTAAAGGGGCGGCGGGGCTACTGACGGAGGCGTCACTGGCGAAGAGCGACGCGACGAGCAGCACGAGCGGGCCGCTGCCCGCATTCCGCCCGAAATGGACGATGCCCTCCACCTCGGTGAAGGAGTCGCCGGGTTGGAACATCACCTCCGGGCCGGGATTCAATCGCTCGCGCACCTGGGGCGCGCCGTCCACCGACGCGCGCACGACATCCGCGCGGCTGCACAGCACGGTGTAGCCGAGGGTACCCGAGACGACGGATACCGCCTGCTCGCCGGGATGGGTGTGCGGGGCGATCACCGCGCCCGGCGCGAACGTGAAGCGGACGAGACTCAATGTCTGCCCCGGCGCCGCGAGGGGTGTCCCGTCGCTGAGAACCTCGCGGGTGACGCCATTTGCCTGTGTCACCCGCGTCGAGACGGGCACACCGGTGGCCTGCAACGCATCGCCCGCAGAGGGCGCAATGAGAAAAGAAGCGAGGAGCGCGAGAATAGCCACCGAACTCAATCGACGTGTGCGAGACATTCGCTTCTCCTCTGCCTACATGACGCCAATCACGGCAGGGCCGACACCCCGGCGCTGCCAGCATACCGCACGCGTGAACGTACTTCTAATCTTTGGTAAACCATCAACAGCCGCAGGAGCGCACATCGGAGGGCGGTGGGGGCGCTCGTTCGTCAATGTTCTCCATAGGAAAAGGCAATACCCAATGCCCTGACGATTGCGATACGCGGTGCTATACTCTTTCATGTACGGTCTATGACCAATCCACCGAAGGCTTTTTGGGTCGCTTGCACGAATAGGGAGCGGAGAAAAAGGCGTATGGCTGCGACGGTCGCGCTCTATCGCACGTCAATCGGCAAAAAGGCGGTCATGGCGGTGACGGGGTTCATCCTCTACCTCTTCATGATCGCCCACATCTACGGCAACCTGAAGGTCTTCGAGGGGCGCGAGAAGTTCAACGCCTACAGCGACTACCTCCGCACCGTCGGCAACCCGATCTTCTTCCGCACCGAACTCCTCTGGATCATCCGCGTCGTCCTGCTCGCCTCGGTCATTCTCCATATCGTCGCCGCCGCACAACTGACGCAG
This sequence comes from Thermomicrobiales bacterium, assembly GCA_051002645.1. GTDB lineage: Bacteria > Chloroflexota > Chloroflexia > Thermomicrobiales > JALYUS01 > JALYUS01. The sequence goes on along the minus strand of JBPCMC010000482.1, from coordinate 5,536 downwards.
CGCAGTTACGCGAGCCGCCCGGTGCAATACGTCAACAAGAAGAATACCGACGCCACGCTCGCCTCCCGCACGATGCGCTGGGGCGGGTTGGTCATCCTCTTCTTCATCATCTACCACATCCTCGATTTGACACTCGGCACGGCCCATTCCGGCACCTACCAGCGGGGTGACGTGTACGGCAACGTCGTCTCCGGGTTCAGCCACTGGTATGTGACCCTCTTTTACATCCTCGCGATGATCGCCCTCGGCTTCCATCTCTATCACGGCGTCTGGAGCTTGTTTCAGACGCTCGGCGTCAATCGCCGCAAGTACAACCGCTTCTTCCGGGGCCTCGCGCTCGTCTCGGCGCTGCTGATCGCTGTCGGCGGCTGCGTCGTCCCAGTCGCGGTGCTGACCGGAATCGTCAGTTAGGTCAGTTAGGGAGGCGCAATAGCGATGGCAACGACAATCGCCCCTCCGGCCGTCGATGTGGGTCGCCGCGCTCCGGGCGGGCGCGCGATCGTCCTGGACGCGAAGATTCCCGATGGGCCGATCGAGCAGAAGTGGGAGAAGCACCAGTTCGAGATGAAACTGGTCAACCCCGCCAACAAGCGGAAGTTCACCATCCTGATCGTCGGCTCCGGTCTCGCCGGTGCGTCCGCCGCCGCGTCGCTGGCCGAACTCGGCTACCACGTCAAGTGCTTCTGCTACCAGGATTCGCCGCGCCGCGCGCACAGCATCGCCGCGCAGGGCGGCATCAATGCCGCGAAGAACTACCGCAACGACGGCGACAGCGTCTACCGCCTCTTCTACGACACCGTGAAGGGCGGGGACTTCCGCTCCCGCGAGGCGAATGTCTACCGGCTGGCGCAGATCAGCGTCAACATCATCGACCAGTGCGTCGCGCAGGGCGTCCCCTTCGCGCGGGAGTACGGCGGGCTGCTCGATAACCGCTCCTTCGGCGGCGCGCAAGTCTCGCGCACCTTCTACGCGCGCGGTCAGACGGGGCAGCAACTGCTGCTCGGCGCGTACTCAGCGCTCTCGCGGCAGATCGGCCTCGGCAACGTCGATATGTACTCGCGCCACGAGATGCTCGATCTCGTCGTCGTAGACGGCACGGCACGCGGCATCGTCGCGCGCGACCTCGTCACGGGCGAGACGACGCCCTATATCGCGGACGCGGTCGTGCTGGCGTCCGGCGGATACGGCAACGTCTACTACCTCTCGACCAACGCGAAGGGGTGCAACGTCACGGCGGACTGGCGGGCGTACAAGCACGGCGCGTTGTTTGCGAATCCCTGCTACACGCAGATTCACCCGACTTGCATCCCGGTCTCCGGCGATCACCAATCCAAATTGACCCTGATGAGCGAGTCGCTGCGCAACGACGGGCGCGTCTGGGTGCCGCTGAAGGCGGGGGATACGCGACCGCCAAGCAAGATCCCGGAGAGCGAGCGCGACTACTTCCTCGAACGGAAGTATCCGAGTTTCGGCAACCTCGTGCCGCGCGATGTCGCCTCCCGCAACGCGAAGGAGGTCTGCGACGAGGGGCGCGGCGTCGGCCCTGGAGGGCGCGGCGTCTACCTCGACTTCGCGGACGCCATCAAGCGGCTCGGGCGGCGCGTGATCGAGGAGCGGTACGGCAACCTCTTCGATATCTACAACAAGATCACCGGCGAGAACTCCTACGAGGCGCCGATGCGCATCTACCCCGCCATCCACTACACGATGGGCGGCCTCTGGGTCGACTACAACCCGATGAGCACCATCCCCGGCCTCTTCGTGGCAGGCGAGGCGAACTTCTCCGACCACGGCGCGAACCGCCTCGGCGCGAGTGCGCTGATGCAGGGGCTGGCGGACGGCTACTTCATCCTCCCCTACACGATCGGCGACTACCTCGCCACCGCGAAATTGCCGAAGGCGGACACGACCCACCCCGCCTTCGCGGAGTCCGAGGCGGAGGTGAAGGCGCGCGTCAAGCGGCTGCTCGGCATCAAGGGGACGCGGACGGTCGATTCCTTCCACCGCGAGCTCGGCCACATCATGTGGGATAACTGCGGCATGGCGCGCACGGACGCCAGCCTCCGCCGGGCGCTGACGCAAATCCCGCAACTGCGCGAGGAGTTCTGGAACAATGTCAACGTCCTCGGCGAGAACGAGGAACTGAATCAGTCGCTCGAAAAGGCGGGGCGCGTCGCGGACTTCATCGAACTCGGCGAACTGATCTGCACCGACGCGCTCAACCGCACCGAATCGTGCGGCGGCCACTTCCGCGAGGAGAGCCAGACGGCGGACGGCGAGGCGCTGCGCGACGACGCGAATTTCTCGCACGTCTCGGCATGGGAATACACCGGCGTCGGCAACGAACCGGCGCTGCACAAGGAACCCCTCGAATTCGAGTATGTTCACCCCTCACAGCGGAGTTACGTCTAATGGCAATGCTCGCACAGCGGGGACCCGCCACCGAACCGCACGGCCATGTCGGCCGCACACTGAATCTCACCCTCCAGGTCTGGCGGCAGAAAAGCCCCACCAGCGAGGGCAAAATGGTCACCTACCCGGCGAACGACATCAGTGTAGATATGTCATTCCTGGAGATGCTCGATGTCGTCAATGAGGGGCTGATCACGCGCGGCGAGGAGCCAATCGCCTTCGACCACGACTGTCGCGAGGGCATCTGCGGCATGTGCGGCATGATGATTAATGGCGTCGCCCACGGGCCGGAACGCGCGACGACCGCCTGCGAACTCTACATGCGCCACTTCCGCGACGGCGAGACGATCACCATCGAGCCGTGGCGGGCGCGCGCCTTCCCGGTCATCAAGGACCTCGTCGTCGATCGCGGCGCCTTCGACCGCATCATCCAGGCGGGCGGCTACATCACCGCCCCCACCGGCGGCGCGCAGGACGCCAACGCCATCCTCGTGCCAAAGGCGGACGCGGACGCGGCGTTCGATTATGCCGCCTGCATCGGCTGCGGCGCGTGCGTGGCGATGTGCCCGAATGCCTCGGCGATGCTCTTCACCGCCGCGAAGGTCGCCCACCTCGGTCACCTGCCGCAGGGCCAGCCGGAGCGGGACGACCGCGTGCTGCGCATAGTCGAGCAGATGGATGTCGAGGGCTTCGGCGCCTGCACGAATATCGGCGAGTGCGCGGCCGTCTGCCCGAAGGAGATCCCGATGGATGTCATCTCCTTCATGAACCGCGACCTTCTCCGCGCCACCCGCCGCAAAGACCGCGAGGCGAAGACGAGTAACGAGTAACGAGTATTGGGAATACGCTCCAAATCTGACGATCGGCGGAGATGCTGAAATGGCATCTCCCTTTGTTATACTCAGACGTAGTGCGACATGCGGCTTGGAGGACAAGGATGGTTCGGGCGGAATCAAAACCACGAACAATCGTGCGAAATCCCGGCATTCTGCACGGTGAACCGACAATCGAGGGAACACGCATTCCGGTGCGTGCGGTCGTGCTGTTCAACTACGAATATGACGACATCGCGGGCGTGCAAAATGCGCTTCCAAGCCTACGTGCGAGCGATATTGAGACGGCGATGCATTTCTACCGCGAGCATCGCGACGAAATCAATCGCTACATCGCGGAGAACAACGAAGGTGAAGATATCCCGTTCGATGAACTCTAATGCCCATCGTGGGAGTTTATCTCGATGAGTGTGTGAATCATGCGGTTCTCCCTTCATTACGACAGCGAGGCTGGCGCGTCACGACTGCACAAGCAGAAGGCATGGGCAATGCGTCCGACGACGATCAACTGCAACATGCGACACGAAACAATTGGCTTCTTCTGACGACGAATGAGCGCCACTTTGTCCAGTGGCACACAGTTTTTCAAGAGAGAGGATGGCCGCATTGTGGGATCGCCACTATTCCTCAACGAAACTCCTCACGCTTTTTTATCCGATGCGCGATGATGCTTGACTGGATACGCATCGAGTTTCCGGATTCGCGAAACATGCTGTTTCGCTGGACGGACTTGCAGCAGCGACTCAACAATGGCTACTTCCTGGATGGATACACTGGCGTGGAGATTGCCCTCGCGCTCGGTCGCACCCTATGATCGCACACGGGGTACCGACCGCTACACCGGGGCGACGAGTAGTTCCTGGGCGGCGCGGACGCCGAGGGCCATTTCGCGACCCTCCTTGCGCACGGTGACCGTCCCGGCGTAGAGCGCCTGCTCCAGCATGGTGAGCGTGGCGCCGGGGAGAAGTCCCTTCTCGTAGTAGTAGCCGAGCAGTTGCGGTTCCTCCTCACCGTCCTCGGTAATGCGGCGGACGATGACCGTCTCCCCGATTGGCACCGCCGCGAGCGGGCGCAGCGATTCCTCGGTGTAGTCGTCCGGGATGTTGCCGGGGATCGGGTTGCCGTGCGGGCAGGTGAGCGGGTCGCCTAAGGTGCGCGAGATCGCCGACGCCACCTCCGGCGAGAGGACGTGCTGGAATTTCACCGCCTCGACATGCGCCTGTAGCCAGTCGAAGCCGAGAATGTCGGTGAGCAACAGTTCCGCGAGGCGGTGCCGCCGTTGGATCGATCGCACCTGCTCCATCCCGGCGGGCGTCAGAGCGATCTCCTTGCGCGCGTTCATCTGCACATAGCCATCTTTGACCATCCGCTTGAGCGTCTGCGTCACCGTCGGCGCCGAGACACCGACCGCCTCCGCCAGCCGCGCGCCGATCACGGGGCCACCCTTCTGGTCCAGCCGGTAGACCATTTCCAGATATTCCTCGATCGTCGCGCTCGCCATTAACGCTCCCTCTCACTTCCGATATTTCTGCAACACAATCCTCAGCGTTCGTCGGCCCGGCTACCAGCCTTACGGAACATGAATGCGTTGATGTTTCTTCCACTAAACTATACAACACAGAGACGCCTCATGCAATTGCATGAGGCGTCCGAAGGCTCAGTATGGCGAGTTACTCCTCGCTGTCGCCGGGGAGCGGGGAGCGCTGGGTCTCCTTGCGGGTGCCGAGGACGATGATCGTCTTCGTGTGGGAACGCGTCGCGCCGTGCAGCCGGTTCATCAAGCGGTTGAGATGGGTGATGTCGACGCAGCGCACCTTGAGGATCATATCGATATCGCCCGCCACGCCGTGCTGTTCGAGCACTTCGGTCTCGCGGGCGGTGAAGGCGCTGATCCCTCTATACTCCTCGTCGTAATTGCGCCCGGTCGGGATGGTGATTTCGATGAAGGCGGTCACTTCGAGGCCGAGCGCGGCGGGGTTGAGGTTCGCCTCGTAGCCGCGCACGATCCCGGCGACCTCCAGTTTGCGGATGCGCTCCTGCACCGACTGGCCCGAGAGCCCGACAGTGCGCCCGATCTCGGCGTTCGCCGTGCGCGCGTTCTCCTGCAACAGCCGCAGGATGGTACGGTCTATCTCGTCGAGATCCAGGGCCATACGCGGTGTACTCCTCCCGATGATCGCGGTCTGCGTGATTCATATCCGACGTATTGTAGCAGTAGGGAGGTTGCGGGGTTTTGGTTTTCGAAGGTCCCAGTCCTTCCCCCCACCCCCCCCCCCCCCCCGTCGTGCTCT
>JBPCMC010000481.1:0-11925 GCA_051002645.1 Thermomicrobiales bacterium | reverse complement strand
CGGTTCGAAACCCGCAAACACGCACGGCTCCCCAGTGGGGCCAAGGAAAAGAAAAGGCTTCCCTCCTCCGTTTTTTCTGGGTGCCGTTGCCGTTTTGCCGGTTCGGCAACCATTTCTTACTCGACCGTATGGGATAGTGCAGGGCGGGTGTGGACAGTTGGCGCGCGCTCGGCCTCCTCCAGGTGCATATGGCGGAAGACGGGGTTGAGCGTGACGCCGAGGGCGATGAGCAGGAATCCTGCCGCGATGCTGAGGAAGATCGTCCGCAGCCCGATGGGTTCGATGAGCAGCCCGGCGATGCCGCGCCCGAGCGGGATCATCATGAAGGAGATGGCCGTGCGCATCCCCTGCACGCGCCCGCGCAGCGCGACGGGCACGCGCTCCTGCGTGATCGTCGCGCTGAGCGGATTAACTGGGCCGACCGCCAGGCCATCGATGAAGATCGCCACCAGGAGCACCGCGAGCGGCGGCGTAAAGGCGAAGGTGGCGTACATCATTGCTACCGGGATGCAGTAGCAGGCGAGGATGCCCCGGCGCGACCAGCGGTGGCCGACCGCGCCGAACCAGAGCGAGCCAACCAGCGCGCCCGCGCCGAGCATGGCGAACATCAGGCCGAGCGGCACCGCGCTCCCGTACGTCCGCGTCGCATAGACCGCGACGAGCAGCGTGATCGGTGCATCGAGGAAATTGCCCAGCGCGAAGAGGATGGAGAGGGCGCGGATCAACCGATCCTGCCGGATGAAGCGCAATCCCTCCATGAGGTCGGCGAAATACCGTCCCGGCGCTGCGTCCGCCGCCTCCACCGCCGCGCGCGGCGGGACGAAAGCGCCGATCAGTAGGGCAGAGGCGGCAAAGGTCGCCGCGTCGAGGCAGAGAACATTCCCCGCGCCAATCACCGCGATCAGCACGCCGGCAATCGGCGGCCCGAAGAGCGTCGCGACGCGCGGTACCGACTGCACGAAGGCGTTGGCGCGTTCGAGGCGCATCCCGGCCATTGCCGCCAACTCCGGCACGAGGCTTTGCCGCCCGGTATTGCCCGGCGTGTCGAAGAGGTTGCCGAGGAAGGTGAGGGCGAGCAGCTGCCAGAAGGCGAGCCCGACCGTATGATACAAGAGTGGGATAAGCGCGATGGTCAACCCGCTCGTGATGTCCCCGATCACACTGATCCGCTTGAAGCCGATCCGGTCCACCAGCGCGCCGCCGAAAATGCCCGCGACGATGAAGGGCAGTGCCGAGAAAACGCCCGTCAGGCCCGTCTTCGCCGCGCTCCCCGTCGTCTGCAAGACGAACCACGGCACCGCGACAAGCGTCAACATGCTGCCGATCTGTGAGATTGCGCTCGCCGTCAGGAGTGCGCCGATTGGCCGCCGGTTCGTCGCTGGCGTCAGATGTGTTCCCATCATTGTTCCCCCGCGCTCTGTCCGACCCGTCCACAGGCAGAGTAGCAGCGAGAATTGATTTTGTCAATGATTTTCTCAATATTATTGATTTCTATGCGCGCTGCGTGTAGAAAACGCAATAAAGCGGCTGGGTGTCTGTTCCGCTAGCGAGTTGGATACATGTTCCGGCTCTTTACGCAGGAGTAGTCGATGGGCGACGATCCTGCCGGTAGTCCCCGCAGGAAAGCAACACTTCTGCACGCTCGGATCGGCTGGTCATGCCCGGCCCCTGTCTCCGATTAGGGAACAGAGAGGCAATAGACTCACTCGTCTCCCTTTCCCGACGCGAGAAGGAGCCGAGGATCAGGTTTTCCGCACCTGCCCAAGTGGGCCAGAATCGCGATGCGCGTGGTCGGGCAGGTGGTCATCGGCGGCGTGGACGCTCCAGAAGGCGAGTGTGGTGAGCAACAGGCCGAAGATGACGAGGCCATTGAAGCCCCAGAGGTCCGAGAAGATGCCGCCGACCCAGGTGCCGAGCAGTTGCCCGCCGCCGAGCAGGAGCGAGTAGAGCCCCATGATCGCCCCACGTTCGCCCGGTATCTCATCCGAGAGGGCGGCGAGGTGCGTAATCGCGGCGGGCGCAAAGCCGCTGGCGACGACCACGCTGATACCGATCAGCGGCAGAACAACCCAGAGGGTGTGGTGCGCCTGTGTCGAGAGCGTCTGCGGGTTCTCGCCGAGACGGTTCGTGATCGCGAGCAGGGCGGTGACGGCGAGGAAGCCGCCGAGCGAAATGTGCATCGCCACCGGGCGGCGCACGCGGGGCAGAATGAATGTCCAGATCACCATGCCGACGATCAGCATCGCGCCGAAGGTGCCGAGCAGCGCGGCAATCGTGCCCTGATCGAAGCCGCCGACGAGCAGTTGATGGGGGAAACGGAGGTCTGCATCCTTCTGATTCGGTTCCAGCGTCCCTTGCGCCGCCGTGGGCAGGCTGAGGAGAAACTGGATCAACCCGAGCAATGCGGCGAGCAGCGCGTTCACCGCCAGCCAGGCGGGGACGAAGGCGAGCAGTCGCGAGCGCCCGAGCAGTTTGCGATAGATCGCAATCGCCGCCGGGCCGAATCGTTCGTGCGCGACGCGCTCGCTCACAGCGGTGGGGGCGCGACTCTCCACGACCGTCGTGCTCAGGATTACGGCGGTGACGAGGTAGATCGCCAGCACGCCGAAGAAGCCGTGCACCCCCGCAGTCGCATAGAGGAGATTCCCGACGGGGATGCCGATCACCACGCCGAGGACGGTCGTGATCTCGAAGGCGGTCATCACGCGGATGCGGCGATCCTCATTGTCGCCGGAGACATCGGCAAGGAAGCCGAGGCCGGCGGGCGCGGCGCACGCCGCCGAGATACCTTCCAGCAGCCGCCCACCGGCGAAGACGAGGACGAGGACGACCCTCACGACGCCGGTCACTTGCGTACCGGTGACGGGCAGGAGCGTGACGAGCGCGAAGATGCCGGAGGCCACCGCGCCGCAGATCGGGCTGAGAATCAGGAAAGGGCGGCGGCCGAAGCGGTCCGAGAGATTGCCGACGATCGGCGCAAGGCCGAGTTCGCTGATGAAGAAGACGGTCACGACGACGGCGGCAACCGTCGCCGAACTGGTCACTCTGAGCGCGAAATAGGTGGAGAGGATGCCGTACGAGGCACGCGCGGCGATGCGGATGATGAAGTATGCGCCAATAGCCCCAACGATGCTCCGAGGTGGATGTCGCGGCGGGGCCGGCTGCGGTGCGGGCGGCTCCGCGCGTATAGATTGCTCGACCGTTGACGCCACACACATCTCCTTCGCCCTGTAGGATACCGCACCCCGCCTACCGCCGCCACCTTCCTACCGAGAGAGACGTTTCTTCGGCGAGAATCGTTGCGCCGTCGCGACCATTGTGTGGTATCCATATGCGTCATACCCTGGCTGCCCGCTCATCGATACGATGGACACCCCGAAGGAGACCGAGATGCCCACCGACGCGGCCCTGCTCGCGACGATCCCTTTCTTCCAGCCGCTCGATGATGCCGAGCGCGCCGCGATCGCCCAAGTACTCGAGGAGGTGCGCATCCCCGCCGGTCAGACCGTCTTCGAACTCGGCGACCCCGGCGACGCGCTCTACGTCATCCGCTCCGGTGTGGTGGAGGTCTTCATCAAGGATGATACGGGCACGCGCATCGTCCTCGAAGTCGATGGCCCCGGCGATTTTTTTGGGGAGATCTCGCTGCTGCACCCCGGACCACGCACGGGCACGGCGCTGGTGACGCTCGATTTGGACGCCCTGCGTGTCGATCACGAGGACCTGGAACGCTGCCTGCGCTACCACCCGACGATCGCCCTCGATGTCCTCGCGGTCGTCGGCGAGCGCTTGCGGGATACCAACAACCGGCTGCGGCATACGGCCTCACGCAATGTCAACGATCAGATGGCGGATACTCGCTCCGCCGTCCAGCGGGTGGCAGACTGGATCGCGGTATTCAGCGGCAGCATCCCCTTTCTGCTCATCAATGCCGCCCTCTTCTTCGTCTGGATCGTCGTCAATACGAATCTCGTACCCGGCGTCCATGCCTTCGACCCATTTCCCTTCGGCCTCCTGACGATGGCAGTCTCGCTGGAGGCGATCTTCCTCTCGATTTTCGTCCTCATCAGCCAGAACCGTCAGGCGGCGAAAGATCGCGTCCGCTCGGACATTGAGTACGACATCAACCTGAAGGCGGAACTGGAAATCGCCCACTTGCACGAGAAGGTGGACGACATGAATGCCGATGTGCTCGCACATGTGCACGATCTGGAAGCGGGCGTACACCAACGACTCGATGCCATTACCGCCGCGCTTGGCCGGGACAGGATGTAAGGCGGCGGGGATGCCTGCCGCCGTGAGGTTCTGTAGGCATCCCCGCCGCCAATCTATCTGTGCGGCGTGTTACCGGAGGCTCGGCGGCGGTTTGCGCGATGGCGGGCGATACCGCGATGGGCGGCGGGCGCGGCTGACGAGACGGTCCATGCGGGACGGCTGCCCGGCGCGCCGCCGGTTGGGCGCGAGCGAGAGGCGCAGGCCAAGGTCCGCGAGGAAGAGGATGAGCGCGCCGACCGCGAACCAGACCCACCACTCGCGGTAGCGCGTCACCGTCCCCGCCTTGCCGCCCGCATCGACCGCCTCCGTCGGAGCGGCGAGGATGGAGCCGCCCGTCAGGGTGGCGATGTCGCCCAGGAGCGCCGCGCCGCCCGGAGCGGGCGAGTACTCCGCCGAGTAGGGCACCGCGAAGCCGCCATCGCGCTGGGCGTTCGTGCCGCCCGCGCGCGGTTGGGCGAGGGAGAGACGGTAGGCGCCCGGCGCCGCCGCCTGGACATGGACCTCGTACCGCCCCGGCCCGACTTGCGGCAGACGCAGCGGGAAGGATTTGCCGTCCGGCGTGACGAGGGTGCCGGTGACGGGGGTGCTGTTGACGAAGCGCCCATCGACATCGGTGGCGTCCACACCGATGACGACCTGATCGCCCTCGGTATGGGTGTCGACGGTGAGGGCGGCGGTGTTCGGGTCGGGCAGGGCCCAGAGCAGCGCCTGATGCCAGAATTGCCCGTACTTCGCCCATGCCGGCCACTGTTTGGCGAAGGCGGCGCCGGAGTCAGGAGTCCAGGCGACGACGCGACCGAGGCCGTACTGCCACTGCGCCAGCACCGGGTCCTTCTGGCCCGATTCGAGGATGACGTCCGCGTTCGGCTTCGCCTCCGTCACCTGGTAGCCATCGAGGTTCGGCAACTCCTCCGGCCGGATGTCGCCGATGATCGGGCTCGGCTTGACGACACTGGCGTGGAAGTTGCCGGTGCGCGTCGGCTGCTTGCCCGCCGACTGCGCCTCGTTCAGCGTGATCTGCGGGACCTGGTCCGCCGATGCGGCGAAGTAATACTTGCCGCCGCCGATGTCCGCGAGATGTTGCAGTAACTTGGTGTCCGCGTCGTTGCCGATGGCGATTGTCGTCAAGGTGATGCCGAGATTGCGCATCTGGGTGATCAGCGTCTCGTAGTCGCTGCGCCCCTGCGACTCGCCGTCCGTCATCAAGACGATATGCTTCACATTCGCCGTCGAGCCGCGCATCATGTCGAGCATCTTCGCCATGCCGGCGTAGATGTCCGTGCCGCCATCCGCGCGGATGCCGTTCACCGCCTGCTTAATCACCGAGCGATTATCGGTCAGGGGTTGCAGCGGGACGATCGCGTCCGCCCCGTCGTTGAAGACGACGACCGATGCTTCATCGCCCGTCTTCAGCGCATCGATGGCAAGGTTCGCGGCGGTCCGGGCGAGGGCGATCTTCGGGTCCTTGCTCCCCTCGCCGAAGTCCATGCTGCCGGAGCGGTCGATGATGATGCCGAGCGAGACCTGATCGTGCTGATTGCCGGGAGCGTAGCCCATCTTCACCGGCAGCGCCTCCTCGATCGGCGTGCCGAAGTAGGCCCCGGAGCCGTACGAGTTGTTGCCGCCGATCACGATCAGCCCGCGCCCATTCGCCCGGACGGACTGCTGGATCGTCGTCATCTGGTCGAGCGAGAGGTCCTTCGCGTTCACGTCCACCAGGGCGATGGCGTCGATGTCGCTCAAGACGGAGAGGCGAGAGGGAATCTCCTTCGGGCTCTTCACGGTCACGTTGATGCCATTGGCGGTCATTGCGTCGCTCACCGGTTTGGCCTCGCCGGGCGCGCCCTCGATCATCAGGACGTTCGGCTTGCCGCGCACCGTCGTCACAACGCTGAGGAGGTCATTCTCGGGGATGCGGTTTTCGCCCTCCGTCACCTGCACATTCGCGCTGACGACGTGCGTGCCGGGCGTCAGGCTCGGCAGCGTGCTGACGAAGCCCGCGTTGCCGTCGGCGGCGGTGACCGGTGCATCCATGACATCCTGTCCATCGACGCTGATGTGCAGGGTGCCCTTCCAGGGATTGTTACCCGTCAGATTGACGCGCAGCGGGAGCGTGTCGCCGCCCCAGAGCGTCTCAGGAATATCGACTGTCGCCACGCGCACATCGGGCGGGAAGGCGAGATCATCCGTCTTCACCGGCGAGATGCGGACGCCATCGCTGGCCGCCGCCTCGCTCTCGGCGCGGGCGTCGCCGCTATTCTCCTGACCGTCCGAGAGGAGGAAGACCTGCCCGCCATCCCCGCGCGCGAGGATCGCCCGCGCCAGCCGGATGCCCGCCGCGACATTCGTGTGGTCCCGGTCGACGACGGCCTCGGTCAGCCCGGTGGCGATGCGCGTCGCATCGCGCGGCGTCTCGCCCGGCGGGAAGACGACGGTCGCTTTGCCACCGAAGGCAACGATCCCGGCGCGCGTCCCGCTGGCGAGATGGTCGATGGTGTCATTGATGAAGCGTGCCTGCCCGGCGATCGCCGACTGCGGGACGCTGCCGGAGCGATCGACGACGAAGACGACGCTCTTGCCGGTGACGGTATATGCCGTGACCGGGCCGGCGATGGCGACGAGCACGCCACCGACCGCCAGCAGCCGGACGAACGCGGCGGGCAAGGCGACGCGGCGGCCGCGCAGGGCGGTCGCGAAGATCAGGAGCGCGATGGGGAGGATGAGCCAGAGCAGCTCGGGGCGGCGAAGTGTCATGACGCGCGTCCTTTGCGAAGTGACCGAGTTGGGGAGCCGATGCGGAGCGACCGCGCGCCGGAGCGACGGCTCATCACCAGCCACTCCACCGCCAGCAAGATCAATACCCCGGCGAGCAGCCAGGGCGCGACCCCGACCCCCCGCCGTTGTGGTGCGCCTGCGGCGGGCGCGGTGTTCGTGCCCCCTGCGATGGACGAGAGATCGAGCGCGCGACCGGGGCGCAGGTCGGACTCCAACTCGTCGCCGACATTGACCGTGAAGGCATCCGTCAGGAGGTCCTTCCCCCCACCAGTATAAACGACCTGATAAGTGCCGGGGGTCTCCGTTGCGCTGAAGGGGATCGGCGTGCGATCCGCGCCGACCGGGAAGGTGCGACTCTTATTGTCCGGCCGGGTGATCGTCACGCGCTCCGCCCCCTCGACGGGCGGGATGGAGACGGTATTGCCCGGCGTCACGCTGCCCGGCAGGGAGGGCGGCACGAGGTACTCCGTGACGTTCGCGATCAGCACCGGGAAGGAGACCCGCGCGATGAAATTCGTCGCGTCCGCCACCATCGGCGGCGTCAGGACGACGATGCGCCGCCCATTCTGCTCGCCGCTGAGGAGCAGCGGGCCCTCATTCGTCTCAACGAGCGCGCTCGCCCAGGTCGGCGGCGCGACGAGTGGCAGCCGGTTGAAGTTGATACCGGCGAAATCGACGTTCTTCAGCAAGAGATCGCGCGTGCCCGCGTCGGTCAGGCGGGGCGGCGAGACGACGCTGGAGACGCCCGTGACATTGAGCAGTGGCCCGCCCGCCTGCGGGTTGACGACGAGTACGGGCGTCCGGGGCGGCAAATTGCCGAGGTCGGGCGCGACGCCGTCGAGGACGACGAAACTGCCGCCGAGCGCGGCGAGGTCCGGCTTCTCCGCCGCGTCGTGGACTTCCAGTTTGATGTTCGGGGAGGCTTTCAGCGCGCGGACGAGCGGCGTATCTGCGCCCGGCTGCGTCGTCACCAGCACCGCGCGGGAGCCGCGACCGCCGCGCGCGACGACCTCAGCGGTGTTATCCGCCGGGAAAGCGTCCGGTTGCGGCGTGCGCGCCTCTAGCCGCGCCTTCGTCGTCCCCTTCGGCATCGTGTAGGTCCGCTCAATCGTCTGCCCCGCGTCGATCGTCGCCTGCTCCTCGGCGGAGGCAATATCGTTGAAGAAGGGGCGCAAGGTCACCGTCACGGGCGTCGCGGCATAGTTGGCAATGCGCGTGAAGAACTCCTCCTGATCGGCGTTCTGCTGCGAGGCGCGTGTGGACGCCTGCGTGATCGAGACATTCGCCGTCGCAGCGGGATTCTCCCCCTGCGTGACGTCATCGACGCGGATCGAGGCGGGAATCTTGTCATCCGGGTTCAGCGCGCCCGTGCCGAGCAGCCCGCCGTCGGTGATGACGACGACTTCGTTACGCTGCTGGGGGTTGAGCAACGGCCGGAGTACGCCGATCGCGTCCTGAAAGTCCGCGTGGCCGCCGGGGAGGGCGAGGCCGTCGAGTTTATCCTTCATTGCCAGTTGTTCGATGCCGTCCGACGCGCCGAGCATCCGCACCGCGCTGCCGAGCACCATCACGGTCGCCGTCTCGTCGCTGGCGAGGCCGCCGATCAGGTCCGAGGCGTGCTGCTTCGCCTTCGCAAAGCGGGTCGGCGCGATGTCCGCCGCGCCCATGCTCGTGCTGCCGTCGATGACGATGAAAAGCTGCTTCGCGCCACCGGAAGGGCGCAGGAAGCCGATGTTCAGCAGTGGCCGAGCGAGCGCGCCGACGAGAATGAGCGCGATCAGCATCTGCGCGAGCATCAGCCACGTCAGCGGCGGGCGCTGGCGGCGGAAATGGCGACCGCGCTCGCTCGTCGCCTCGGACCAGAAACGGAGCGTCGGCACCGCGAAGGTATCCGGCGCGTCCTCGCGCATGTAGAGCGCGTAGATGATCGGCAACGCGACGAGGCCGAGCAGGGCGAGCGGGGCGAGGATCGTCATTCCAGCACCCCCTGCGCGACCAATGTGCGAGTGGCGAGGTCCTCGAAAGGAATGTCTGTCGCGACGCGGACGTAGGTGATGTTGTACCGCTTGCAGTAGGACTCGACCTCCGCGAGCCAGGCGTCGAACCGCTCCTGATAAGCGGCGAAGGTCTCCGCAGTCGGCCGGATTCTCATGCGCGCGCCGCTCTCGGTATCCTCCAACTCCACATCGCTCTCCAACGTCGGGTGCATCTCCCACGGGGAGAGGAGATGGAGGATGACGATCTGCCAGCCGCGCTCGATCAGCATCGAGAAGGCGTCCTGCATACTGGTCGTCGAGAGCAGATCGGAGAAGACGATCAAGTATCCCGGTCGGCGGCTCGTGTTGACGTAGTTCCGCAGTGTGCGCGCGAGGTCGGTCTCGCCGTCCTCCGGCGCGAGGCCGCCGAGGAACTGGAAGAGCCCGGCGGCGCGGGAGCGGCCCTGGAGCGGCCCGAGCGTCCGGCCCGATGCATCGACGAAGGGGGCGACGATGACGCGGTCGAACCCGGCGAGGGCGAGATAGCCCAGCGCCGCCGCCGCGCGCTTCGCGTAGACGAATTTATTCGGCTCGCCCCAATCCATCGAGCGCGAGCGGTCCACGAGCAGGTGGACGGTGAGGTCGATGCTCACCTCGCTCAGGCGGACGAACATCTCGCCCATGCGGGCGTAGATGTTCCAGTCCACGCGGCGGAAGTCGTCGCCGGGCGAGTAGGGCTTGTAGTCCGCGAACTCCGGGGACGCGCCGCGCCGGATGCTGGGGTGCTCCCCCGCGATCCCATGCGTAAACGACCGGCGCGACCGCAACGCCAGCTTCTCCAGCCGCCGCAGAAACGCCTCATCCAACAACGGAGGACTGAGGGCTGAGGACTGAGGACTGAGTTTTCTCTCGCCGCGCGTTGACACCATAGACTTACCGTTTCCCCTATACACTGGCCCGATGCTGAGTGCATCCCCACTCAGTCCTCAGTCCTCAGTCCTCAGTCCTTTCCCTCGTCCTCAGTCCTTCTACGGACCCGGCTGTGTAAAGTACCCCTGGACAACATCGCGCCGGTCGCGGGGGACGCGGTTGGCGTCCGGGCTCGCCTGGCCGACGTTGCCTTGCGCGCCTGATTGCGGTGCGCTGCCGCCGCTCCCGGAGGCATTATTGAGGTTCTGCGGATTGCCCGTGCCGCCGGGCAGGGGCTGGGCCTGGCCGGTCGGCTGCCCGGTCAGCGGCAGCGGGTTGCCGGTTGTGCCGAGATTCTGCACCTGCGTCGGATCGCCCGCCTGATAGGGGACGGGCTGGCCGAGCCCCGCGCCTGGCCCGTTCTGGTTGCTACTGCTCTGGCTCTGGCCATTCTGCGGTGCGCCGTTGGCGTCCTGCTGCCCTTGCTGGCCTTGCTGCCCCTGCTGACCTTGTTGCCCCTGCTGGCCCTGTTGTCCTTGCTGTCCTTGCTGTCCCTGTTGCCCCTGCTGCCCCGTCTGGGCGCCATTCGCGCGCTGCTGCGCATCCTGAATGGCGTTGGAGAGGTCCTGCTGCGAGAGCACCTGTCCTCCCGTTTGCTGGACCTGATTGGCGAGATTGCGGACGGATTGAGAGGCATCATTGCCGCTGCCTTGCTGCAACGCGGCGGAGGCGTTCTTCTCGGCGTCCGTCAGGGGCTGGTTGCCAGTGGTGTTCTGGTTCGCGGCCTGCTGGACGTCGTTGGCGATATTCTGCCGCGCATCCGGTGAGACTTGATCGAGGTTGCTCGCCACCTGCTGCAAGTCCTGCGCGGCGGCGTTGTAGTTGCCGTTCTGGATGTCCTGCGCCGCCTGCTTGGTGGCGGAGTTGTCATTCAGCGCGCTCCCAAGTCGCTGAAGGTCCTGCTGCGACTGCGCGGACTGGACGGCGAGTTGCTGCAACTGCTCGGGCGTCAACTGCTGACTGGCGAGATTGGACTGCGTGCCGTTCGGGTCCGTCGCATTCTGCGCCTGCGCCTGCTTGACATCGGGCAACTTCGGCACGGGTGCGAAGGCGCGGTGATCGAGGCTGTTGGAGAGGAAGAGCAGCAGCACGACGCCGAGCGCGATGATGCCGAGGCCGACCGCCATCACCTGCTCCTGCAAGATGCGGTGCAGGCGCAGGCGGCGCGTCCGCCCGATGCGATAGGCCGTCCGCGCCGCCTGATTGAGCAGATGCGGCGCGAGCAGGCTGTCCATCTGCCCTTGCGCCAGCTCCAAACTGGTGGCGAGCGTCGCGTCGAGGCTATAGCCCTGATCGAGGAAGCGGGCGAGGCCCATGCGGGTCGGCCGCTGCAACCAGGCATAGGCAAAGGCGAGGGCGCAGATCAGCGCGGCGGGGATGGCGATGGCGGCTGCGGCGGGCTGCGAGTTGTTGAAGACGCCCCGCGCGCAGACGACGATCGCGACGAGCGCGGTGAGCCAGAAGGCGCGGAGCGCGATCAACAGCAGCCGCTGCCGCCAGATGCGGTCCTGAATCTCCAGCATCCACTGGACGAAGCGTGTCGCCTCCAACCCGCGCCGCAGGACCGTCAGGCGGCCATCCGCCGTCCCGCGCCGTGGCAGCGCCGGAGGCCGCAAGTCGCTGCCGAACCAGAAGGGGAACCAGAGCGCGCGCCACAAAACGCGCAGGGCGCGAGGACTGAGGACTGAGGACTGAGGACTGAGGACTGAGGAGCGCAGCGTCTCGGCAGGTCGTCGCCGGACTGCCGACGGTCTCAGGATTCGTCGTTGTGCATTCGTCGCCACATATGCCTCATTTCCCGTATTACTCAGTCCTCAGTCCTTAGTCAAGCGGTGGGAGCGGGGGGGGGGCGAGCGGACCGCGCCGCAAACCAACAACAACGAAACCACAGAACAAAACCAAAAAGACCACCAAGACAACCAAAGCACAC
>JBPCMC010000480.1:0-7435 GCA_051002645.1 Thermomicrobiales bacterium | reverse complement strand
CTGTTGCATCTGGCGTGGGCGCTGGTGACGAAACAGCAACGGTATCGGTCGAATTATCGAATCGTCGATCCGCTACTCTCTGCTGCTTGACAGCCAATACCGTATCTCTGGGCAGGTGGGGGTGAGGAAAAGCCCTTACCCGTTGCTCGTCACGTTCGCTGCCAGCCCCAGCAGGAATTTGACGCCGTCCGCCGCCATGTACGCGCTGTGGTACTTCCGGTGTTCGGCGTAGCGCGGCTCGTTCTCGTCGCGGTTGACGAAGTCCAGCCCCTCGGCGGCGACGCGCATTTTCGGTTGGAGGACGGCAAACTGCACGACCGAGAGCGCCCACATCGGCGCGACGAGCGCGGCCGTCCGCTTGCCGCCCTCGCCCCGCGCGCTGAGCAGGGCCGCAACCGCAGTGACGGTGCCGACGCCGAGTTCGTACCGGCTCCATGCCGCGAAGACGGACCGCCCGACCGCCGTGATCGCGTTCCGGTCGAGGCCGGGCGTCTTGAAGCGGGCCGGGGCATCGACAAAATCAATCGCCGCCGTCCCACCTACCCATAATCCGAGACCGAGATTACGCACCGCCTTGATCGCATTCATCGGAGTAATCCCTTCCTTGCGCGCATGCCATTGCGCACTCTATATGGGTGGATATCACTCAACGCCGAATGGCTAACCATGAGAATCAAGCGCTCGCGATTCCTCAACTCTATCCATGAAGTCGATCACAAGGGCGTCATACATATCCGGTTGCTCGATGAATGGCACATGGGAAGAATTTTCGAGAATGGCGAGCGATGAGTCCACAATCTCCCGATGGATGGACTCAGAGAGCTCGGGCACGCACTGATCGTGCCGCCCGGCGATAACAAGCGTGGGGGCCGTGATTTCATGTAACCGATTCGTCACATCCCATGTTGCATATTCACCTGTCGCCTCGAACCAAGACGGTCCATGCAGCGCGCGATACACATCAGTGTTCATCTTCTGTTGGGCACGAATCAACCCCTCCGGCGGCGGGACCGTGAGGACGTGTTGCGCAATAAAATACTCGTCCATCGCCGCTTGATACTCCTCGCTGTCGGTCGTTCCGGCAGCTTCATGCCGCTCCATTATTTCCCGAATCTCCCGAGGGAAATGGGCGCGCAGGCCATTCCAACCAGCGACAAGAGCCGGGACGCTGGCGAACGTATCTGAAAGGATCAGACTGGCAAGTCCTTCAGGATGCTGCGTCAGGACGTATTGCAGGCAAAGCGGGCCGCCATATGAATGTCCCAGCAGGTGCACCGTTGTCAGGTCAAGTGATTCGCGAATGACGCCGAGTTCCTCGACGAAGAGATCAATCGAGTACAGAGTTGGATCGGCTGGCCGGTCGGAGTTGCCGCAGCCTAACTGGTCGTAGAAGATTACGCGACGATCGGTAGCCGCGAGGCGCGCGAGCGGTTCTAATGCGTCATGCGGAAGGCCAGGACCTCCATGGACGACGAGTAGCGGTATCTTGCCCGGTGCATCCCGCTCCCCGGCGATGCCGTACCATACGTTGAAGCCACGGAAAGCAATGACCCCATCGCTCGTCATTTCTCCCTTGTTCATGTACACCTCCGTATGTGTGTCCCCAATCAGTGCGCTACAGCATCCGCAATCGCGTCCGCCATTTGGTCGGTGGTCGCGCCGCCACCGAGATCGGGGGTGCGGAACTCGCCGTCGCGCAGGACGCGGCCCATGGCGGCTTCGATGGCGTCCGCTGCTGCTGCCTCGCCGAGGTGACGGAGCATCAGCGCGCCCGCGCCTATCGAGGCGACCGGGTTGGCGATGCCGCGCCCGGCGATGTCCGGTGCGCTGCCGTGGACGGGCTCGAAGAGCGAGGGCGCGACCCGCTCGGGATTGAGGTTGCCGCTCGCCGCCACGCCGAGGCCGCCCGCCAGCGCCGCGCCGAGATCGGAGAGGATGTCCCCGAAGAGGTTGGTGCAGAGCATCACGTCGAAGTCCTGCGGGCGCTGCACCATCCGCGCCGCCGCCGCGTCCACGTAGTATTTGTCCAGTTGGACGTCCGGGTATTCCTTGCCGACTGCCGCGATCACCTCATCCCAGAGGGTGTAGGCGTGGCGCATCGCGTTCGACTTGGTGATGTTCGCCAGTCGCTTGCGGCGCGAGCGGGCAAGCTCGAACGAGTAGCGGGCGACCCGCTCGGTGTTGCCCCGGCTAATGACGGTCAGTTGCGAGGCGGTCTCCCAGGGCGTGCCGACGCCGCTGCGCCCGCCCGGTCCCGCCAGTTCGCCCTCGACATTCTCGCGCACGATGACGAAGTCGATATCCTCCGGCCTGGCGTGCGCCAGCGGGTTGGCGATGCCGGGGAGGAGTTTGCAGGGACGGAGATTGATGTATTCGTCGAAGGCGAGGCGGAAGGCGAAGAGGGTTTCCGCGAAGGCGACCTCGTCCGGGACGCCGGGGGTGCCGCCGTGCGCGCCGAAGAGGATGGCATCGAAGCCGCGCAGCGTGTCGAAGCCGCCGGGCGGGATGATCGGCTCGCCCGTTTCGAGCGATGTGCGCGCGGACCAGTCGAAATCGGTCGTCTCCAAGGTGAAGCCGCCGATGACTCGCTCCGCCGCGCGCAGGACGCGCACCGCCGCCGGGATGACCTCCCGCCCGATGCCATCCATCGGCATGACCGCGATCCGGTGTGTACGCATCTCTCCACCCTCCTCAATCGCGCCGAACGTCGCCCGCTGAGTATACGGGACAGGAACTCTGCGCAGTACCAGGCGTTCTATCACATACCATACGGTTTTGGCACGCCTATCCGTTATATACGTAACCGCATCTTCATGCGCCGTTCATGCACGGCGCGGTATTTCATGCATGGCACGGGGTCTGCATCAATCGTCGGCGAGCGATAGCGACGACAGGAGCACAGTGAGGAGCATGACCAACCGATACCGCGCGCCGATGTTCTGGCAGCGGGTTCTGACGTGGCGGGTGGCGCTCGGCATCATCGTGCTGCTCGCCGTGCTCGTGCGGATGCCCTTCCTGCATGTGCCGCTGATCGCCGACGAGGGCGGCTACGCCTACACGACACATTATGGCTTGAGCGGTAAGACGCTCTATCATCTGCTCTGGTTCGACCGGACGCAGGGCATCCTCTGGGTCTACCGCGTCATCTTCCAGACGCTCGGGCAGAGTATCGTTGCCATCCGCCTCTTCGCCGCGCTCTACAATGCGGGCTCCGCGCTGCTCATCTCGATCATCGGTCGGCGGCTGGTGGATACGCGGACGGGCCTGATCGCCGCCGCGCTCTTCGCGCTCTTCTCCGTCATGCCGCATGTGCAGGGCTTCACGGCGAATGCCGAACTTTTCATGACCCTGCCCGCCCTCGCCAGCCTCGCCCTCCTCCTGCCTATTGAGCGCACACGGATGGAGCCCGACATGGGGCTGCTCGCCCGCGTGAATGCCGCCGCGACCCGACGCATCCTCCTCAGCGGCGTGATGGCGGGGATCGCCATGGTCATCAAACCGGCGGAGATCGCGGCGGTCGTGGTCGCCTCGCTCCTACTCTTCCGCGCCGCGAGCCAGGAAGGATTGCCGTGGCGATTGCGCCTGCGGCGGCAGTCCGTGCTCGGCATCGGCGTCGTGATCGGCGTGCTGCCCGCCATCGCGGACGGCTTCGCGCGGGATGGGCGCGCCTATATCCGCCAGGTGCTCCTCTACCGCGGGGCGACCGAGTCGATCATCTCGCCGCACGCCTTCGGGCGGCTCGGGCATTCGCTCTGGAACACGCTCGTTGTTGGTGGGGACATGCTGCCGCTCGTCATGCTCACCATCCTCGCGCTGACCGTGTACCGGCAGACACTCACCAGCGATGTGCGGCGGCTTGCGCCCCTCTGGTTTCTCGCCAGCGTCTGCGGGATGGCGCTCGGCGGCAACTGGTTCACGCACTACTACTTCCAGTTGCTGCCACCGCTCGCGATCTATGCGGCAATCGGCGTGCAGGCTGCTTTCCGCCGGGAGGATGCCGTGCTGTGGCGCGTGCGGCTCGTCACGATCCTCAGCCTGAGCGTGATGCTCACCACCGCCTACGCGGGGCATTATTTCGTCGCCGAACCGGCGCAAATCTCGTGGGATCTCTACCATGATCGCGCCTATCAGGCGCAGGGGCCGCTGGTGGAGTATCTGAAAGCGAACACGCGTCCGAATGATCGTATCTACATCGCTTTCGAGGCGCCGGAGCTTTACTACCTCAGCGAGCGTCAGAGCGCCTTCCCCGTCGTCTGGCGCCAGCCGATCCTCAACGACGCCGCCACCTTCGACCGCCTGGTCGCCACACTCGACACCCCGGCCGGGCCAACCTTGATCGTCGACCTCGACGCCCCGCGCTTCCAGCGCGCCCACGACCGCCTCCGCCCGGTCCTGGAGCGCCGCTACCAACTGGCGGCGATCATCCAGGGCGTGCAAATCTACCGGCGGGTGCCGTCGGTCTGGAATTATCCCTGGATAGAGAAGGTGGATCGCTGAGCAGTAACGAGCAATGAGCAATGAGCAATGAGCAATGCGTCGCCGGATGCGGCATACTACGCATTGCTCGTGACTCATTGCTCATTGCTACGACCGGAGGGAGGACGTTCATGCCGACGATGGATTTTGAGGCGTATGTGCCGAGCGAGGCGAGCGCGGAGGAGCGGCGGGCCGCGCTGGTGAATCTGGCGCACTGGGAGGATGTGGCGGGCATCGCGCTGGCGGTCGTCATGCCGTCGCCGTCACCCGCGCCGAACAACCGCGCGCTGAACGAGACGCTCGCGGGCGACCCGCGCTGGATTCCCTGCGCGCAAGTCAATCCGAATGCGCCGGGCGCGGTGGACGATGCGCGCCACGCGGTGACGACGCTCGGCTGTCGGATGCTCAAGGTGATGCCCGCACTCTACAATGCGCCCCCGCTCGGCGCGGCAGTGCGGGCGCTGATGGACCTCGCACGCGAGTTACATATCCCGGTGAATATCCATTCGACGGGGAACAACGGCGATCCGCTGGAGATCGGCGCGATTGCCCACCGCTACCCCGACGTGCCGATCATCATGGATCACATGGGCTACCGCAACGACGGGCGCGCGGCCATCGCGGCGGCGGAGGACAATCCGAACATCTCCCTCGGCACGACGATTGCCGCCTTCGAGCCGGGTTACGTCGCGGCTGCCATGCAGGTCGTCGGCCCCGAACGGATCATCTTCGGCTCCAACATGCCATCCTGCTACCCGGACCTCGCGATGGAGTCCCTCCGGCGCGGCAACTTCGGCTCGGACGTGGAAACCCTCATCTTCGGCGGCAACCTCGCGCGGATGCTCAACATCGGATGAGGACTAAGGACTAAGAAGTTGCCAATCCCCACTCAGTCCTCAGTCCTCAGTCCTTCGCGTCAGCGCGGCGCATTGTCCCAGACGCCGATGGCGGTATCGAGCGCCCAGACGAGGCCGGCGGGGTCGTCGATCAGCAGGCCCCGGTCGAAGAACTGCACTGTGCCGGTATAGGGCTCCTCATCGGTCGTCGCGAAGCCGAGCGCCTGCTGGACGATCGGATTCTCTCGCCACACCTTGCCGAATCCGCGCTTGGGGATGTAGGTCTGCGGGCGCGCGCCGGGCATGAGGTCGCCATTCGGATCGCCGTCGTTCCAGGTGCTCGCATAGACCGAGAGTTGCACGCCCGTCTTGCTCAGGACGTAGATGACGCGCGAGCTCTTGGTGTAGAACATGAATCCGCTCTCGAAGGGCTGGAAGGTCAGCGTCTCGTCATATGCCGCGCCGGTCGCGTTGCCGAGCGGCAGGGCGCTGGAGCCCTTGGCGACGAGATTGCTCACGCCGGTCGCGAAGGTCGGCGCCGCGCCGGTGATCCCGGTCGCATTGACGACCGGGCGCGGCTGCGGGATCGGTGTGGGGACGGGCGTGGGGGCGGGGGCGGCCTGACCGTAGCGCCATTGAGAGTAGTGCTGGCCGATATTGCCGAACTCGACGGCGAAGCCCGCCGGGTTGCCGGGCGTGTAGGTGAGCACGCGCCGCTCGAATGCCTGCATGAAAACGGGGCGAGAAACGCCGCCAACCGTCAACTGCGTCCCGAATGCCGGGCTGATCGGAAATCCCAAGACGCTCTGCCACGGCAGCGGGAGCGCGTTCAAATAGTCCCAGAACGCTTTCGGCACGTACTCGCCGTACCGCCCGCCCGGATCGCCGACGTACTGGACAAGCGCGAGTTGCGGATCCGTCGGGACGGCATCGGCGAGGGTAAACATGCCGTTGCTGTATATCGTCGTCACCGCGCCAGCGGGCGCCTGGGGCGATTGTTGTGACTGGTACGACCGTTCCGCTAGCTTGGCGAGGTCCGCATATGTCGGCCCGGATTGTCCCGGATCGCCGGCAAGGTTGATAGTCGCCGGAAGTCGCTGCTCGAACGTGTTGTTGCCAACCTGCACCTTGCCCGTCTTCAGTTCGACGGTGAGCAGGCCGTTCGTCACCGTGTTCGGCCCCGCCAGTTCCATCCGCGCCTTATCGAAGTATTGGACGAGTCGCTTGCCGCCGCTCGCTTCCAGATATGCTTCCTGGATGCCGGGGCTGGCATTCGGCAGCGGCCCCCAGAAGTTCGGCGAGTTCAGTTCGACCGACTCCCACTGGAAACGGAAGACGGGCGCGGCGAAATCCGCCGCCGCCCGCACCGTGCCGCCGATGCCGGTGCAAAGCCCCACGAGTAGCGCGCAGGCGAGCGCGCGTCGTATCGCTTGTGCCCTCATTGGCCTCTCCTTCCCTTCTGCGAAGCAATGAGTGATGAGCAATGAGCGAGGCGGAGACAGTTCATTAACTCGTAGCTTCCAATTTCAGAGCATAGCAATCCAGTCTACGCGTCGCAAACGTTGATCCTTGTTCTCATTGCTCATTGCTCATTGCTCATTGCTCATTGCTCGTTGCTCATTGCTCATTGCTCATTGCTCGTTGCTCGTTGCTCATTGCTCATTGCTCGTTGCTCGTTGCTCATTGCTCATTGCTCGTTGCTCACCCCCACGATTCGGGGTCGGTGAGGGCGTGGCGGAGGGTGTCGAGGGTGAGGTTGCCGCCGGAGAGGATGACGGCGACCTTCTTGCCCGCCAGTTCGTCGCGCAATTTGACGGCTGCGGCGGTCGCCGCCGCACCCGCGCCCTCGGCGAGCAGTCGCCCGGCGCGCAGGAGGAGCAGGATCGCCTGCCGCATCTCCTCCTCAGAGACGAGCACGACATCATCGACCCCGGCGCGCATCGCGAAGGGGAGGGCGAACGCCTCGCGGGTCGCCAATCCCTCCGCGAAGGTGTGCTGGGAATCGAAGGAGAGCAGCCGGTTCGCCCGCCACGACTCATAGACGGCGGGCGCGCCCGCCGCCTGCACGCCGATCACGCGGACGTGCGGATTGATCGCCTTCGCGACCATCGACGCGCCCGAGA
>JBPCMC010000479.1:0-5303 GCA_051002645.1 Thermomicrobiales bacterium | reverse complement strand
TCGTCAGGATCGGTCGCCGCCGTTTCGTGTCGATGCGCATTCCTTTGAGGGTATTGATGAGCGTGATGGCGTCCGCGCCCGCCGCGACGACCGATTCGGCAATCGCGACGATGTCCGTGACGTTCGGGGAGAGTTTGACGAGCACCGGCAACGTCGTGTGGGCGCGCACCGCCGCCGTCACTTCCCCAGCCATCACGCAATCGACGCCGAACTGCATCCCGCCGACATCGACATTCGGACAGGAGATGTTGACCTCGATGCCCGCGACGCCGGGCGCTTCATCCAGGAGGCGTGCCATCGTGGCGTAGTCCTCCATATGCTCGCCGCTGATGTTGACGAGCACCTTCGTCTGCCACCGCTCCCAGATCGGGCAATACTTGCGGATCGTCTCGTGGATGCCGGGGTTCTGGAGACCGATGCTATTCAGCATCCCCGCGTGCGTCTCGGCGATGCGCGGCATCGGGTTGCCTTTGCGCGCGCGGAGCGTCGTCCCCTTCGAGACGATGCCGCCGAGCCGCTGAATATCCATAATCCGCGCGTACTCGATGCCATAGCCGAAGGTGCCGGACGCGACGAGGACCGGATTCGCAAGCACCAGTTCGCGTGGGTTGCGTGGTGCGAGATCGGTGGCGAGATTTACCATGTCAGCGCCTCCATGCCGAAAACCGGCCCCTCGGTGCAGGTCCGCTCGTAGCCGTGCTTGGTTTCGACGACGCAGCCGAGGCAGACGCCCATCCCGCAGCCCATCTGCTGCTCGATGCAGACCTGCACGGGCGGAGTGCGCCCACCGCGATGCTGCTCCCCTTTCCCACGCAAGGGGCGGAACATCGGGTTCGGGCCGCAGGCGAAGACGGCGTCCGCCCAGTTGAGGTACTCCGGCATGAGGTCGGTGACGAAGCCGTGATGGCCGAGCGTGCCATCGTCGGTCGCCCGAATCACCTCGATCTGCTCCGGCAGGTAATGGAGTGGGAGGTGCTTTTCCGCCGTCTGCGTGCCGATGAGCAGGACGATCTCCGCGCCCTTCGGCAATTCCTCCTCCGCCAGCATGACGAGCGGCGCGATGCCGACCCCGCCCGCGACCATCAACAGATGCCGCTGATTGCCCGCGACGGTGAAGGCGCTGCCGAGCGGCGCGAGCAGATCGAGCGATTCGCCCGGCTTGCGATCCAGCAGCCACGCCGAACCGCGTCCGACATTCTGCACGAGGATCAACCCCTCGTCCGTCGCGGGATTGACGCCGAGCAGCGACATCGGCCGGCGCAGTAACGGGTCCCACTGGTCGGCGTTGCCCGCCGTGCGGATATGCACGAACTGCCCCGCCCGCGCCTGCGTCGCGACGGCATGCGGCAGCCGCACCCGCAGCACGACACTGCCCCGCCCAGCGGCTTCATTCTCGATAATCGGCGCAGCAAAAGCCTGCACGGAATCGCCCCTACCCTGCCCTCCCCCGCAAGCGAGAGAGGGTTCACACCACTCAGTCCTTAGTCCTCAGTCCTCAGTCCTATTTAGTATCCTCGCGCCAGCGTGCTCCGGTACGCGGGCAGCGGCTGCACGGTATACGCCTCATTGCCGACGCGCATCGCCTCGATCATCGCGCGGGCAGTGTCCATGCTCGTGATGCACGGGACGCCCCGCTCGACGGCGGCACGGCGCATCAGGAAGGCGTCGGCGATCTACCTATCCACCGGGCCCGGCGTGTTGATGACGGCATGGACCGTCCCATTCGAGATCAGGTCGAGCATATCCGGCGCCCCGTGACCAATCCGATGCGCGATTGCCTGCACGGGGATGTTGTGCGCCTCCAACCACAACGCCGTCCCCTCGGTCGCGTAGGTGTGGAAGCCCATGCGGACGAGCGACTCCATAATCTCAGCGTACTCGTCCGTCTTGTCGCTGTCCTGCAATGAGACGAGGACGCTGCCGCGATCGGGCAGGGACATTCCGGCGGCGGCAATCGCCTTGATGAAGGCGGGCGCGAAGGTACGATCAATCCCCATCGCCTCGCCGGTTGATTTCATCTCCGGGCCGAGGCCGACCTCCACGCCGCGCAACTTCGCCATCGAGAAGACGGGCGCTTTGACGGCGACGAGCGGGCGGCGGGGCCAGAGGCCGCCCGCATACCCCTGCTCCTTGAGGCTCTTGCCGAGCATGATATTCGTCGCCAGTTTCACCATCGGCACGCCCGTCACTTTGGAGAGGAAGGGCACCGTGCGACTGGCGCGCGGATTCACTTCGAGCACATACAATCGCGCCCGGTAGATAACGTACTGGATGTTCATCAGGCCGCGCACGCCCATCGCGAGAGCGATGCGGGTGGTGTACTCGACAACCTGCTCCACCTCGGTCGGGTAAAGATTGACGCCGGGGTAGACCGCGAACGAGTCGCCGGAGTGGACGCCCGCCCGCTCGATGTGCTCCATCACGCCGGGGATCAGCACGTCCGTGCCGTCGCAGATCGCGTCAACCTCGACCTCTTTGCCCGCGAGGTATTTGTCGATCAACACCGGCTTATCGGAGAGCAGGACGGCGCGGCTGAGATAGTTGCGCAGGTCATCCTCGGTATGCACCACTTCCATCGCCCGCCCGCCGAGCACATACGACGGCCGGACGAGCACCGGATAGCCGATCGTCTCCGCCGCGATCTCTGCATCCAGCAGCGTGCGAACGGCGGTGCCGGGCGGCTGTGGAATGCCGACCTCACGCAGGAATTTTTCAAATCGCTTGCGATCCTCCGCGAGGTCGATTGCCTCCTGCCCGGAGCCGAGAATCGGCACGCCGAGCGCGGCCAGCGGCGCCGCGAGGTTGATCGCCGTCTGCCCACCGAACTGGAGGATGACGGGCGGGGTATTGGGGACGGCCCCCACCCCCAACCCCTCCCCCGCCGTGCGGGAGAGGGGAGCTTGATTCGGTCGCGTGCCATTCGCCGCAATCGTAGGCGCGGCGAGTGTCGCCGTTGCGACTGATTGTGTACCGACTACTGCGCCATCGAATGCCTCTCTCGCATTCTCTCCCCCTTCCCCAGTGGGGAAGGGCGGGTGCCCTTTGGGCGGGAGGGGGTTAGGGCGACCCGCCCCCTCGTGGTAGAGAATATCCAGCACGCTCTCTTCGTCGAGCGGCGCGATATACAGGCGGTCGGAGGTATCGAAGTCGGTACTGACCGTCTCGGGGTTATTGTTAATCATGATCGCGCGCACGTTGGCGGCACGGAGCGCGTGCGCCGCCTGCACACACGAGTAGTCGAACTCAATCCCCTGACCGATGCGGATCGGGCCGCTACCAATCACGACCGCCTTCGGCGCGGGCAGCGGTTCCGCCTCGTCCTCATCTTCGTACGTCGTGTAGAAATAGGGCGTAGCGGCATCGAACTCCGCCGCGCAGGTGTCGACCATCTTGCTCACCGGCACGATGCCAACCGCGCGACGCCGCGCCGCGACCTCCGCCTCCGTCGAGCCGGTGAGCCGCGCCAGCCATGCATCGCCGAAGCCCATCCGCTTCGCTTCCCAGAGCAGTTCATCCGTCAGCGTCTCGCGCGTCAGCCTGCTCTCCATCCGCACGATGGCGGCGAGGCGGCGAGTGAACCAGGGGTCGATGCCCGTGTCGGCGGCGAGCGTTTCGGCGGAGATGCCGCGCCGGAGCGAGGCCATCAGCGCCCACAAGCGCTGGTCGTTCGGGCGGCGCACGAGATCATCGAGGAGGTCCGGGCCGTGCGGTCCGCTCCACGTCTGCTCTTCCCAGCCGAGGTCGCGGTCGTCCCATTCCAGCGAGCGGACCGCCTTCTGGATGGCCGCCTCGAACGAGCGGTCAATCGCCATCACCTCGCCCGTCGCCTTCATCTGTGTGCCGATCGTTCGTTCGGCGCGGTAGAACTTATCGAACGGCCAGCGCGGAATCTTCAGCACGCAATAGTCGAGCGCGGGCTCGAAGGCGGCGGTCGTCTTGGCGGTCACGGCGTTCGGGATGTCCCGCAGCAGCTTGCCGATGGCAATCTTCGCCGCGACGCGGGCAATCGGGTAGCCCGTCGCCTTCGAGGCGAGCGCCGAGGAGCGGCTGACGCGCGGATTGACCTCGATAACGTAGTATTGCGACGAGTGCGGGTCGAGTGCGAACTGGATGTTGCAGCCGCCCTCGATGCCGAGCGCGCGGATGATGCGAAGCGAGGCGGAGCGGAGCATCTGGTAATCGCGGTCGGAGAGCGTCTGCGAGGGCGCGACGACGATGCTGTCCCCGGTATGGACGCCGACCGGGTCGAAGTTCTCCATGTTGCAGATGGTGATGCAGGTATCCGCACTGTCCCGCATCACCTCGTACTCAACTTCCTTCCAACCCAGGAGCGACCGCTCCAGGAGGATCTGATGGATCGGGCTGGCGTGCAGCCCGGCAAGCACCTTCGCATCGAGGTCATCCCACGTATCCGCGATGCCGCCGCCGGTGCCGCCGAGCGTATACGCGGGGCGGACAATCAGCGGCGGCGGCACGGAGAGGGCGAATGCCCGCGCTTCTTCCAGCGTATGACAGATCGCGCTCGCGATTGACGGCTCGCCGATGCTTTCCAGCGTCTCCTTGAAGAGCGCGCGATCCTCGGCCTTCTTGATCGCTTCGAGCGGCGTGCCGAGCAGTCGGACATTGTATTGGTCGAGGATACCCGCCTCCGCCAACTGGACGGCGAGGTTGAGGCCCGTCTGCCCGCCGAGCGTCGGCAGGAGGCCATCCGGCCGCTCGCGTTGGATGATGCGCCGCAGCACATCGACGGTCAGCGGCTCGATATAGACGACATCCGCGACATCCTCGTCCGTCATGATCGTCGCGGGATTCGAGTTGACGAGGATGACGCGCACGCCTTCTTCGCGCAATGCACGGCACGCCTGCGTCCCCGCGTAATCGAACTCCGCCGCCTGCCCGATAACGATAGGGCCGGAACCAATCACGAAGACCGTCTTCGGCGACACGGACGAGGGCTGGGCAGGCGTCATCACAGGTGCTACTCTCCTTAGGTCAGGTCACCAAACCGGGTATGAACCGCAGAGACGCAGAGAACACAGAAGTCGCAGAGAGATAAAAATATTGAATCCCTCTGTGTTCTCTGTGTTCTCTGCGTCTCTGCGGTTCATGTCCGATTTCTCCTTAGCCAATCAGCAGGTCGGCGATCCGGGTGATCGGCGGGAAGCGGTCGAAATCCGAGTGCGGCACGGCGGCGAGCGTCACGTAGTTCATCCGCAGCGTGCCGATCTCCATCTC
The DNA here is from genome assembly GCA_051002645.1 of Thermomicrobiales bacterium. Lineage (GTDB taxonomy): Bacteria > Chloroflexota > Chloroflexia > Thermomicrobiales > JALYUS01 > JALYUS01. The sequence goes on along the minus strand of JBPCMC010000479.1, from coordinate 68 downwards.
GCGGTACGGTTCGATGATCTCGGCCACCTGCTGCGTCGGGTACTGCTCGCGGTAGTAGCAGAGCGACA
>JBPCMC010000478.1:0-8723 GCA_051002645.1 Thermomicrobiales bacterium | reverse complement strand
TACTCCGCGATCCACATCGACGGGCAGCGGGCGTACGCATTGGCGCGGGCGGGGAAGGTCGTCGCGGTCCCGGCGCGGCGGGTGACGGTCCACCGGCTCGCGCTTGTCGCCTGGTCTCCTCCGGTCGCCTGGCTGGTGGTAGACTGTGGCGCGGGCACGTATATCCGTGCAATCGCGCGCGATCTCGGCACGGCGCTCGGCTGCGGCGCGACGCTGGCGCGCTTGATTCGGCTGCGCTCCGGCCCGTTCCGGCTCTGTCAGGCGTGGTCGCTGGACGCACTCGCGGCCGAGCCGGACCTACGGGCCGCGTGGTCGCATGTCGCGGTCCACCCCGACGCCGCGCTCGCGGACTGGCCGGCGCTCCTGCTCGATGATGCCGCCGCGCGCGATTGGGCGCAAGGCAAGGCGATTGTAGATGGAGCAGCGCGCGAAGGTGTTGCGATTCGCGCCTACGACGCGGCGGGCGATTGGCGCGGCATCGGGTTCGGAACGGACGGCGCGTGGCGACCGAAGAAGGTAGTAACGAGTAGCGAGTACTGAGTACCATCTGTCGAGCGTACTGAGTACCGGCGCGAAGGCTTTGTTAGACACGATGCAGGCGCGGCACAATGTCTGACCATGAGAGCGATCCACTGAGTACTCAGTACTCAGTACTCATTACTGGCTCAATGCGCGTCGTTCGCTCGCTGGAAGACGTGACGTCGGCGCCGTCCGTGCTGACGATTGGGACGTTCGATGGCGTGCATCTCGGCCATCAGCGGCTGATTGGCGAGGTTGTCGAGCAGGCGCGGGAGCGCGGTGTGCGCGCCGTCGTGCTGACCTTCGATCCGCACCCGCGCGCCGTCCTCGCGCCGGAGTCCGCCCCGCCGCGCATCACGACGGTCGATGACGAGGCCGCGCTGATGGCGACGCTCGGCGTCGATGCGCTCATCATCTATCCCTTCACGCGCGCGACGGCGAACACCTCCGCGCACGATTTCATGGCGATGGTCGTCCGCGCCGTCCATCCCGTCGAGGTCTGGGTGGGCGACGATTTCGCCTTCGGCAGGGGGCGCGGGGGGAATCTTGACGTGCTCCGCGCGCTCGGCGACGAGTTCGGCTACACGCTCAACGTCCTGCCGCGCATCCATCTCGACGACCGACCGGATGGCGAGATGATCGGCAGCACAAACATCCGCGAGCACCTGCTCGCCGGGGAGGTGGCGGCGGCGGCGCGGCTGCTCGGGCGGCCATATGCGCTGCGCGGGCCGGTGGTGCGCGGGGCGGGGCGGGGGCGGCAAATCGGCTTCCCGACCGCCAATGTCCATATTGCCCAAGGGGCGCCCACCCCCGGTATCGTCGTGCCGAAGGATGGCATCTATGCGACGTGGGTGACGATTGAGGATGATCCGACCCGCTATCCCGCGATGACCTACATCGGCCCGCGCCCCCAGTTCGATAACGGCCCGCGCTCCGTCGAACCGAATCTCATCGACTGGGACGGTGACCTCTATGATAAGACCATCACCGTTCACTTCGTCCATTGGCTGCGCGGCGATGCGAAGTTCGCCAGCGTGGACGACTTGATCGCCCAGATGCGGCAGGATCAAGTCGATACGATGGACGCTCTCAGGACTGAGGACTGAGGGCTGAGAATTGCCGATGCTCTCCGGGTGGCATGAAGATTGATTTGTTTGAATCTATCGTCCATGATACACTGCTCATGCGAGGCAATGAACGGTGCGGAGAATCAGGATGGCTCGTGCAAAGGAAACAACGCAGCAGCACACATCACTTAAGGCCGGTCCGGGGCAGCCGTTGTTTGCCGTACCCACTGAAGACGGCGGCACCATCTACTACGTGAGTGAAGAAGCGATGCGCGCTGACCAGACAGATGAAACCCTACAGGCGGCCCTCGCTACTGCGGGCGCATGGAGCGACCTCGACTGGGAGGAGGCCATGGACGCGTTTGACCGAATTCGTCATGGTGATAGCGATTCCTCACGTGCTGAGTGAGCGGCAGGAGCGGCAAGCGGATTGCCGGAGACCTCATACCCGGCAGCGGTAAAGCCCAACGTTCTTTGGGTCGCGCCAGACGCCGCCCATCGCGGTCAGTCGGCGCGTTGCTTCGTTCTGAAGCCAGTCGTGGATCGCGTTGTAGCGCGCTCGGTCGTCTGCCGTCCCCTGCACCGTCATCATCGACAGAATGTACGCGACGATTGGTTCCGGGGTGGTGAAGACGAAGGCATTGGTGAGGATCGTTTCTTCTACCTGTGGATAGACCGCGCGGAGGATGCCCGGCGCATTTTCGATGCCGAAGGGCAACGACACAGAGGAGATGATCGGCAGCCCGAAGTGGGCACATAGGTCGTCTTCGAGCGCCATGATGTGTGGCATGCTGTCGTGGCTGTTCGTCGTGGCGAAGACCGTCCCGCCGGGGCCGACGACGCGGGCGAACGCGCGGATCGCGGCGGCAATATCCGGGACGTGATAGAGCATATGCCGCGCGGAGATGACTGCGAACGAGCCATCAGGGAAGGGAAGTGCGTTCGCCTCGCCGGTGAACCATTCGATGTCCAATCCCTCAGTCGTCGCAGTCGCTGCCGCGATCATCGCGGGGGATTGGTCCAATCCGGCGAGGCGGCCGGTGTGGCCGTGCTGGCGCAGGTAGCGCGGCCAGTCGCCTGGCCCACAGCCGACATCGAGGAGCGCTTCACTTCCCGTCAGACCGAGGACGGTGCGGCACTCCGCGTTGAGGTCGATCTGCCGCTCGCTATAGCGATTGTGTGTCTCGATGCGTGTCCGCAGTGGGTCCGTCGTCTGGTACTGCTGCCGTACCTCCGGTGCTACCACGCGCCACCTCATTTCTTGCCGGCGGGCATCTCCCGCGCGCTGGGTAGTATGCCGGGCGTGCCGGTGGGACGCAAGGCGAGGATCAGGCCGACACAGGCGCCGAGCAGGGCAACGTCGACACCGACCGCCACGACGATCATCGGCCAGCCTGGGCCGCCGGAGACCTGGGGCGTGCTCTCCGTCGCGGCGAGCGTCTGCGCAACGAGCGCGTTGCCCTGCATCGCCTCCGTGATTCGCGCCGGGAGGGCGGCGATGCGGGTATTGATGCGGACGAAGGCGACGGCAACGATAGTGACGGTGATGACGCTACTCAGGCAGGCGCTCGCCCGCGCCACAACGCGCCACCGCTCCGGCAGCGCCGGTGCGAGCAGGGTCGCCGCCGCAACGAACAGGAGGAGGGCGAAGAGCGCCTGGAAGAGGTGGCTCGGGTACTGCCAGAGTGTCGGGGAGATTGCCGCGTTGATCTCGTGCGCGGTGATCGCGGCGATCTGCGTGTCCACTTCCGCCCCGAGGCGACGCAGCACGCCGCCCGACGGATTGCGCGGCGCGAAAAGCACCTCGACATGCACCCAGCCGCGCACAAAGAGCGGCACGCTGCCCGCCATCACCCCGGTCAGGGTCAGCGCGTCACTGGCGATGGCTATGGGCCTCGCGCGCGTTCTTCCTCGTCTACGCTGTTCGGAAGGAGCCATTATTGCCATACTGTCCGCGCTCTCCGAAGGGCTGCCTTGCTGCCGACCCGCCCCGATACGGTTGTCGAAGAGAAGACGACGGGCAGCGGAGAATGGTTGCATCAGGAGGGCACGCAGCGTGCGCATGCTATACTCGCTATGCGTTGCGGCAATCGTTGTGCGACGCCCAAAGCGTGGAGAAGAGCCGGTGGTGTAATGGGGCCAAACGATGCTTCGCACGGGTCGCTGCTCGTCGGGCGCGACCATGAACTGACGATACTGCGCGAAAGCCTCGCGGCAGCCCTCGGCGGACGGGGCCATCTCGTCCTCGTCAGCGGCGAGGCCGGCGTCGGTAAGACGGTCCTCGCCGAGGCCCTCTGCGCGGAAGCGGAGGCGCGCGGGGCGCTCGTCCTCACGGGGCGATGCTACGCACTCACCGAGACGCCCCCGTACGACCCCTGGATGCAGGCGGCTGCCCAGTGCGCTCGCTCCCTCGCGTTGCCCGCGTTCCCCGACGCACTGCACAGCAACGGGCAGACCGCGCAGCAGTTCTTCGCCGAGGTGCGCGACTTTTTTGCCGCCGCTGCAGCGCGCCGGCCGCTCGTCCTGATGTTCGATGATCTGCAATGGGCCGACCGCGCCTCGCTCGACCTCCTGCGCTTCTTCGCCCGTGCGCTCTCGCCGCTCCCCATCCTTGTGCTCGCCATTTATCGCCCCGATGACCTGACGCGCGAGCATCCGCTCTATCCGCTGCTGCCGCTGCTCGTGCGCGAATCCCATGCCGCCCGCCTCGACCTCGATCCGCTCTCCCGGACGGCGTTGGCCGATCTGGTGCGGAGGCGGTACCGGCTGACGGCGTTCGATGCGGAGCGACTGGTCGCCTATCTCGCCCGGCGCACGGACGGCAATGCCCTCTTCGTCACCGAACTGCTGCATGCGCTCGAGGAGGGGGGCATGGTGGCGCCGGGGGAGGGACGCTGCACGACATGGACGCGGTCGGCGTGCCGACGCTCCTGCGGCAGGTGGTGGAGGGGCGCGCGGCGCGCCTGGGCGCGGAGGCAGAATGGCTCCTCGGTATCGCTGCCGTGATCGGGCAGGAAGTGCCGCTGGATATTTGGGCGAGCATTGCCGACGTCGATGAATCGATGGTCGAGCAGGTCGCGGAGCGGGCGCTCGGCGCGCGACTACTCCGCGAGGTGCGGGGAGGGGAGCGCTATGCCTTCGCGCACGCGCTGATCCGGGAGGCGCTCTACGAGAGTATCCCCGGCCGCCGCCGCCGCCGGCTCCACCTGCGGATCGGGGAGAGACTAGCGACGGAAGCCGTGCCCGCGCCCGATATGGTGGCCTACCACTTCCGACAGGCGGGCGATCCACGGATGGCGGACTGGCTCGTCCGCGCCGGGTGGCTGGCCTACCGCTCGATGGCCTACCACATGGCGCGCGCGCGGTTTGTGGAAGCGCGGCCAATGGTGGAAGGCGCGGAGCAGGTGCGCCTCCTGCTGGGTTTGGCCTTCCTCGACCGCTACCGCGAGCGGGGTGTGCCCTATGCGAACGAGGCGCTGGCGGCGGCCCGCGCGATCGGCGACGAAACGCTGATCGGCCTCGCGCAGTTCCGCCTCGGGGCGAATCTCGGCTATCAAAGTCAGGTCCAGGCGGGCCTCGCGGCGATGGCGGCGGCGGATGCGGCGCTCGACAGCCTGCCCGAGGATGCGCTCTCCCCCTTCTCCTCCTTGCCGGGTTTGTCCCTCGCGCCGGAGGAGCGACGATCGCACCGTGCCTGGTTGCTCGCCTACAGCGGGCAGTGGCGGGAGGCACTCGGCCTGCTCGGCGCGACGACGGAAACGCTGGCCGAGTGCGCCGCAGACCTCGACGCGCAGGGCAGGAACGCCCTCTGGTTTGTCTGTGCATGGCTTTGCCGCTCCGAGAGCATGCGCCGGACGATCGACGCGATGATCGCGAGTAGCGCGACCGGCGGAGAGGATCTGGCAGTACTCGCGACGCGCGTCGCCGAGGGGTACAGCTTCATCCTCCCCTTCTTTGCTGATGATGCGGACGTGCGGCGGCGCTATGATGAATCGCTCGCCCGTGCGACCGAGCGGGTGGAGGAATCGCTCGGCACGGTGCCCCCGCTCCTCACGCGTTGCCCGCTGCTCGTCGTCTCCGGCCAGTGGGAAGAGGCGGACGCGCTCTGGGAACGACGCAGCAAAGCGTTGGTGAACAGCGGCGATGCGGTGATGAACCTGCCGTACATCGGCATGATGCTCGCGGAGCGCGGCAACGACGCGGCGGCATGGGCGCTCGTACGGGAAGGGCTACCGGAGGGGCCGGAGACCGCGCCCGGCGCCACCCATTTCAACGCCACCGTGCGGCTGCTGCCGCTCGCGGCGCGGCTGGCACTGCGTGCCGGAGACTGCGAGCAGGCGCGCCGCTGGCTGGAGGCGCAGGATCGCTTGTTCGCGTGGGCGGGCCCGGAGGTGCGCTGGGGGCGGTCGGACGCGCACCGCGCATGGGCGGAGTATCACCGCGCGCTCGGCGAGACGGAGACAGCCCTCCGGCACGCGGATCAGGCGCTTGCCGACGCGAATACGCCGCGTCAGCCGCTCGACCTGCTCGCCACCCACCGCGCGATTGGTGTCCTGCTGACGGAAACGCGGCGCTATGCCGAAGCGGAACGCCACCTGTGCCAGTCGCATACGCTGGCGGATGCCTGCGCCGCCCCCTTTCAACAGGTGCTGACTGCAATCGCCCTGGCGGAACTGTACATCGCCACCGGCAAACCCGAGGAGGCACGACGCTATCTCAGTAAAGCGCGTCTCCTCTGCCAGCCGCTCGGCGCGCGATCCACCTTCGCCCGCATCGCCGTCCTCACGAAGCGGCTCGCGAGCGCCTCCTACCCCGACTCGGACCGCCCGGCCGGTCTCACCGCGCGCGAGGCGGAAGTCCTCCGCCTCGTTGCGCAGGGATGGACGAGCCGGCAGGTGGCGACCCACCTCTCCCTCAGCCCCCGCACGATCAGCCAGCACCTCCGCTCGATCTACAACAAACTCGGCGTCTCGACGCGCGCCGCCGCCACCCGTTTCGCCGTCGCCCACGGCCTCGTCTAGCGCGCTCCATCGCTCATCTACGTAATTATGCGCAGAGCGAATGCGCGTCCGCGCGGATGCGTCATTTGGACGATGGCACGGCTGCCGCGCCCGCATACAGTTGTCAGCAGAGGCCATAGCGGAAGGGTAGCCGCGCTGTGCGGTCGTCATTCCTGGTCGCATCATGTCGCACAGGTCATGGGGATCGGGAGGGGAAACCAATGCGCGCGTACGCTCGCGGGTTACTGATTGTCGCGCTGCTCGTCACCATCGCATCGGTTGGACTCGCGCAGCCGGTTTCCGCCGTACCCGGCCCGAACGAGGTCACGGTGTGCAGCGGGGACAGTGCCGTCGCCGGGTCGCTGCCCTATGTGCTCAATCACGTCGCGGACGGTAGTACGGTGGTCTTCGACCTCGATTGCACCATCACGCTCACCACTCCCCTCAAGATCGACTTGAGCGACGTGTCGGTCAACAAGCTCACGAACCTGACCATCGACGCGCGTGCGACGGGCCACGTCCATACGATCGCCCTTGATGGTGGCGGCACGACTGCCGTCCTCAAGACCCAGACTCAGGCCGCATTGCCGGGACCGACCGTGAATTTGAATGGGCTGACCATCCAGAATGGGATGGAGAGCAGTACCGGTTCCGGCGGCGGTATCCTCAACGATCATGGCGTCATGACCATCACGAACTCGACAATCGTCAACAATCACGCGACGTCCGCTGGCGGCGGCGTGTACAACAATGAGGGCACGCTCAATATCACGAACAGTACGATTGCCAATAATATCGTCGCGGGCACCGACCAGGCGGTCGGTGGTGGCCTCGCGAATGGCCCGAACGGCACCCTGAATGTGACGAGCAGTACGATCACCGGCAATCATGCCTCGAACCAGGACACCGTTTTTTCGCCCACGAAGGTCTCCGGCGGCGGCGGCATCATCGATTTCCAGGCTACGCCGAATAAGGTCACGCTCACGAACACGATCGTTGCGGGGAATCTGCCGGGCAACTGCAATGGCGCGGATATCGCGATCAGCTCCACCGGCATCGCGAGCGGCGGTCACAACCTGATCGGCGTCAACCATTACGACGCGGCCGACCCGAACTGCGGTCAGGACTTCACCGGGGTTACCGATGGCGTCAATAACGATCAGGTCGGCACCGATACCAGCCCGATCAATCCGCTGCTCGGCACGCTCGGCGATCACAGCGGGAACACGCAGACGCTGCCGCTGCTGGCCGGTTCGCCCGCGATCGACAAAGGCACCTGTGCCGGGGGGGCGCCCGCGACCGATCAGCGCGGCGTGACCCGCCCCCAGCCCGTCGGCGGCGTCTGCGACATCGGCGCGTTCGAGAGCCAGGGATTCACCCTCTCCTCCCCGACCGGCACGCCGCAGATGACCGCGACCACGATGCCCTTTGCCGCCCCGCTCGGCGTTACCGTGACCGCGAATCAGCCCGGCGCGCCCTTCAATGAGCCAATCAATGGCGGTACGGTTACCTTTACGATCATCCCGGCGGGCGGGGCGGGCGCGACGTTCGGTGCGAAGGCCGGCTGCACGGTGAGCGTGGATATGCTGACGGCGACTTGCGCGATTGTCGGAGGAACGGCGGCAAGCCCGACGCTGACGGCCAACGGCACGGTGGGCACTTACACCGCGACAGCGAGCGCCGCCGGCGTGTCCGTGGCCGGGAATCAGACTTATCAACTCGATAATGTGCCCGGCATCACCCTGTCGCCATCGACGCTGCTGGGCGGGACGGTGGGTATTGCGTATAGCCAGCAACTGACTGCGAGCGGCGGGAGCGGGAGCGGCTACACCTTTGCCGCGCCTCCCGCCTCTCTGCCACCCGGCCTCACCCTCAGCAGCGCGGGCCTCCTCTCCGGCACGCCGATGCAGGCCGGGCCGTTCACCTTCACCGTCACCGCGACGGACAGCGTGTCGAACACTGGGAACAAGCAGTACACAGTGACCATCGCGGCGGGGGCGACGACGACCACGGTGACGGTGACGCCGCCGAGCGTCTCCTTCAGCGCGGCGACTCAGAGTATTTCCCTCAGCGCGACGGTGACCTCCTCCCCGCCCGGCGGGGCGGTCAACGAGGGCACCGTCACCTTCACTGTCAA
>JBPCMC010000477.1:0-8570 GCA_051002645.1 Thermomicrobiales bacterium | reverse complement strand
GGACATGGAACAACCTCCTGCGACAGGGTGGATTCGGCATCCGTACTGTAGCAAGAGCGACCCATCTCCGCCTCATTCTCTCGTCAATCGAGAAACTGTCCGCCCCTGAACCCCACCGGGGAAGGGGGCTGGGGGGTTAGGGCGGCCTCGGCGTCTTGGCGGTTCGCGTTTCTTGATATGTGAAGGGTGTCTGTCGATGATTCTGGAGACGCGCAATCTGACGTTGCGCTTCGGCGGGGCGACGATTGTCGACGATGTCTCCTTCGCGGTGGCGGAGGGGGAGTTCGTCTCGATCATCGGGCCGAATGGGGCGGGCAAGACCAGCCTCTTCAACCTGCTCAGCGGTCTTTATGCGCCGGTGAGCGGGCGGATCTTCTTTCGTGGCGAGGAGATCACCGGCCTCGCTCCCTTCGCGCGCGTGCGGCGGGGGCTGGGGAGGTCGTTCCAGCAGACAACGGTCTTTCCCGGCCTCCCGGTGTTGGAGAATACGCGGCTGGCGGTGCAGGCGGGGCGACCGGGCAACCTCGCCCTCTGGCGGAGCGCGCTCCGCGACCGCGCGGTGATCGAGCGGGCCGCGTGGTCGCTCGATGTCGTCGGGCTGCGCGGGCGGGAAGCGCAAGTGGCCGGCTCACTCTCCCACGGGGACAAGCGCAAACTCGAACTCGCCTTGCTCCTCTGCACCGACCCAACCGTCCTCCTGCTCGATGAGCCAACCTCCGGGGTGAGCGCCGAGGATGTCCCGGCGATGCTCGATGTCATCCGCCGCATCCGCGACGTGGAGAAGAAGACGATCCTGATGGTCGAGCACAAAATGGAGGCAGTCCACGATCTCTCCGACCGCGTCGCCGTGCTCGCCAACGGCGCCCTCGTCGCCTACGACACGCCCGATGCCGTGATGGCGGACCCCTTCGTCCGCTCCGCCTACCTCGGCATCGCATGAACAGGAGCGGGAAAACGTTGAACCACAGAGGCACAGAGAGCACAGAGAGGGAAAGAGTGAGAAGAAAGAGATTTCTTCGCTTCGTGTCCCTCTGTGCTCTCTGTGCCTCTGTGGTTAAGGTCCCTGAAGGCGCCCGATGAGCGGTGAAGTGGTGTTGCGGGTGGAGGATGTGCATACCTATATTGGGGAGTCGCATATCCTTCAGGGCGTTTCATTCGTGGTGGCGCCGGGGCGGGTGACCGTGCTGCTCGGGCGGAATGGGGCGGGGAAGACGACGACGCTCCGCTCGATCCTCGGGCTTGCGCCCGCCGCGCGGGGGAGAATCGACCTCTTCGGCGCCGATGTGACGCGCGAGCAGCCGTACCGGATCGTGCGGCGTGGGGTTGGCTATGTGCCGGAGGATCGCGATGTCTTCAGCACGCTTACCGTCGCCGAGAACCTGCGGCTGGCGCAACGCCCCGGCGCGGACATGGCACGGATGACGACGGTGCATGAACTCTTCCCGGACCTCAAGGCGCGGGGCGGCCAGCGGGCGGGCTCGCTCTCCGGCGGCCAGCAGCAGATGGTAGCGATTGCCCGCGCATTGGTCAACGAGAACCGGTTGCTCGTGATCGACGAGCCGTCCAAGGGGCTTGCGCCCGTCGTCATCGCGCAGGTGACGGCGGCGCTGACGGCGATCAAGGGCACGACGACCATTCTACTCGTCGAGCAGAATCTCTCCATGGCAGCCGCGCTCGGGGACGACGCGGTGATCATCGACGATGGCCGAACGGCCTATATTGGCCCAATGGCCGATGTCACCGCCGACGAAGAGTTGCAGGCGCGTTACCTCGGCGCCGGGCGAAGGACTGAGGACTGAGCGATGAGGACTGAGATGGCTCATGTGTTGCTGCCTGCTGCCCGCTGCCTGCTGCCCGCTCTGGAGGTCGCATGAGCACACTGATCTTCATCACCTTGACGGGGCTGGCGCTGGCGGCGATGTACTTCCTGCTGGCGTCGGGACTCTCGCTGATCTTCGGGCTGATGGACGTACTGAACTTCGCGCACGGCGCATTCTTCACCTGGGGTGCGTACGCCGCCTGGTGGCTGATCTCGCAGTCCACTCCGGCGGGCCGGAACGCCTCGACGGGCATCTTCCTGCTCTCAATCGTGGTCGCGATCGCGGCGGGGGCGGCGCTGGCGGCGCTGACGGAGGTCGTGCTGCTTCGCCCGCTCTATAAGCGGCCGATCTATCAGGTGCTCGTCACGCTCGGCGCGGGGCTGGCCTTCAGCGAGTTAACGGCGGTGATCTGGAAACACGACGCGAAGATTTTCCCGCAGCCGCGCTGGATGGCGACGACCTTAACCATCGCGGGGGCGCGCGTCCCGGCGAACCGGCTGGTGCTGATCGCCGTGGCGGCAATCGTCCTCGTCCTGATGCTGCTCTTCCTGCGCTATACCCGCTACGGCCTGATCGTGCGGGCGGGGGCGGAGAACCGCGAGATGGTCCAGGCGCTCGGCATCGACGTGGGCCGCGCGTTCACCGTCGTCTTCGCGCTCGGCGGGGCGCTGGCAGGGCTTGGCGGCGTCTTCGGCGGCGCATATTTCCGCTCGATTGATCCCGGTTTCGGCACCACCAATTTGATCTTCGCCTTCATTGTCGTCGTGATCGGCGGGCTCGGCTCGATCGGCGGCAGCGCGCTGGCGGCGGCGATCATCGGCCTCTCGCAGCAATACGCCAACTATTACGCCGCCGCCTGGCTGGGCGATTTCGTTGTCGTCATCCTGCTCGCTGTTGTGCTGCTCGTCCGGCCACGCGGCCTATTGGGGGCGCAACGATGATGCGGAGGCTGCGTCCTTTCTGGCCGGTTGTTGTCCTGCTCGTGCTGCTGGTCGTGCCGAAGGTCGCGCTCCATATCCCCGTGCTCTTCGACGGCCCGCTCAACCGACCGGGCAATGTGCAGTTACTCGCCGTCGGCTTTGCGTTCGGGATCGCCGCGCTCTCCTATAACCTGCTCTTCGGGTATACCGGCGTGCTCTCCTTCGGCCACGCGCTCTTCTTCGGCGCGGGCGTCTATCTGCCGGTAATCGCGCTGCGCCGCTGGCAGTGGTCGCTCGGCCCCGCCGTGCTCTACACGCTCGTCGCCAGCCTCGTGCTCGCGGTGGTGATCGGCGCGCTGGCGCTCCGCACGCGGGAGGTCTACTTCGCGATGGTGACGCTCGCCTTCGCGCAGGCAGGGGCGGTCGTGGTCGGCAAGAACCCCGGCCGGCTGACGGGTGGTGAGGAGGGGCTGAGCCTGCCGACGCAGAACCTGCCGAAGTGGATGGTCGGTGTCATCCATACCGGCAATCTCTACTGGCTCGCGCTCGGCACACTGATCGTCGTCTACCTGCTGGCGCTGCGCATCGTCACCTCGCCGACGGGCCACATCTGGCAGGGCATCCGCGAGAACGAGCGGCGCGTCGAGATGATCGGTCTGCGCCCGTATACCTACAAATTGCTCGCCTTCGTCATCTCCGCGCTCTTCGCGACAGTGGCGGGTATCGTCTATCTCTTCCTCTCCAGCGGCGCGACCCCGGCCTCGGTACGTTCGGAGTTCACTGTGACCCTGCTCCTGATGGTGATTATCGGCGGCAGCGGCTCGCTCTGGGGGCCGGTGGCGGGCGCGCTGCTCTACCATTATCTCGATGTGCGTCTGACGACCTGGGCGGCCTCGAAGACGGTGAGTGATCTGCCGGGTTTCCTCGGTCGTCCGCTCGCCGACCCGCTCTTCATCCTCGGCATCATCTTCGTGCTTCTGGTACTTTTCTTCCCGCGCGGCCTCGCCGGTACGGTGATCGGACGCCGCCTCAGCCCGCTCCGCAACGCCTTCGGTGGCGCGCGGCACGTATCAGGAGCGGCGCAGATGGACGAGGGAACCTAACCCCCGGCCCCTTCCCGACGCGGGAAGGGGAGTAGGGTATGTCGGAGCGTGCGGCGGTTGATGAAAGGCCACGGCAAGTCGCGAGAGTCACCTCTTCCCGCGTCGGGAAGGGGCCGGGGGTTAGGAAGGAATACCGACGATGAACGATCAGACCGCCGCGCATGACATCGCGATCAACGGCATGACGCTCCACGTCGCCACCTGGGGCAGATACACGACGCCGGAGCGGGCCGTTGTGCTCGTGCATGGCATCACGGCGAGTCATTTGAACTGGGCGGAATACGGGCCGTATCTCGCAGCGCGGGGCTGGTATGCGATCGCGCCCGACCTGCGCGGGCGTGGGTTGAGCGAGAAGCCGCCGCACGGCTACGGCCTGCCGTACCACGCGAACGACCTGCTCGCCCTCTGCGACCATTTCGGCCTGCCACGGATGAACCTCGTTGGGCATTCGCTCGGCGCGATGATCGGCCTCTTTCTCGGCGCGATCCATCCTGACCGCCTGGCGCGGCTTGTCCTCATCGACGCCGGTGGGACACTGCCGCCCGATACGATGCAGGCGCTCGCTCCCGCGCTCTCGCGTCTCGGCACGATGTATTCCTCGCTCGATGACTATCTGACCGCGATGCGGGCGATCTCCCGTTTCCCGTGGGAGCCGTTTGGGGAAGCCTATTTCCGTTACGATGCCGATGTCCGCCCGGACGGAACCGTCACCTCCCGCGTGCCGAAGGCGGTCCTTAGGGAAGAAGTGACCGTGAACGCGACGATCGAGATCACGGCGCTCCCGGCGCGCGTCACGGCGCCGACATTGATTGTCCGCGCCACGGTCGGTCTCCTCGGCGGGGAGCGCGGGTTGCTCTTGCCGCCCGATGAAGCGGAGCGGTTGCACGGGCGCGTCGCCGGGAGTCAGCTCATAGCGATTACGGGCGCCGACCATTATACCGTCGTCCTCGCGGAGCAGTTCGTCGAGGCGGCGACGACGTTCCTGGAGGGGTAGGGGGAATTCCTCACCCCCGACCCCTCTCCATCGCAGAAAGACCACGGCAAGATTGAGTTTTGTACAGCGATGGAGAGGGGAGGGGAACTTGTCTGGAACGCCACAGCGTTCTCGCCCCTTGCATCCCGTATTTCTCCCCCTCTCCATCGCCGTACAAACTTCTCTATTCCTCGATCTATGGGCGATGGAGAGGGGGCCGGGGGGTGAGGCTCGTCGCCCGACGCATTGTGCATTTGCTATCTGTTAGCGGATAATGTGCCCATCGTACATTAGGGGAAGGATTGAGGAGCAACAATGAACCCGTCAGACGACATGCGCGAGAAACGTGCCGGAACGCCGATGCGACGGCGCCATGTGTTGGGGATGGCCGCAGCCGCGAGCGTCGCGGCGGTGCTCGCCGCCTGCGGTGGGAGCAGCGCAACGGATACGCCGAAGCCCGCCGGCACGACTGCCCCGAGCGGTATGTCCGCGCCGGCCGCGACGACCGCGCCCGCCGCGACGACGGCTGCCGGGTCCGCCGCTGCCGCCACCCGACCGGCCGGGAGCGCCGCCGCGAGTGGCACGACTGCGCCGGCAACGACCGGGACGACCGCCGCCGGCAGCCCGGCAACGACGAGCGCGACGGGCGGCAACCTGACGGTGAGCAAGAGCGGCTTCAAGGGCACCTTGCAGTACTGGGTGCTCGGCTATGTCCCTGGGAATGCGACCGCGAAACTGATGGACGCGGCGGTCGCGATGTTCACGAAGGCGAACCCGGACATCAAGGTGGAAACGACCGGCTATACCGGCGATCAGGCGGGATTCACCAAGTTGACGCAGGCTGTTCAGGGTGGTGGGAGCGTCGATATGTTCCGCCTGCCTTCCGATATCCTGCCGCTCTTAGTGCAGGATAACCTCGTCGCCCCGATTGACGACTTCCTCACTGCGGACGACAAGGGCGACATCTTCCCGAGCCTGCTCGACGCTGTGCGGGTCAATGGGAAAGCCTATTCGTGGCCGCTCTGGGTGCCGCCCGTCGGCATGTACCTCAATCTCGACATCTTCAAAGAGAAGGGCGTCGACCCGCCGAAGGGCGACTGGACGTATGATCAGTTCGTCGCGATCGCGAAGCAATTGACCTTCCAGCGCGCCAACGGCGAGAAGGTCTACGGCTACACGGGCGGCATCGACCCCGGCCTCGTCAACACCTGGCCCTTCATCCTCAATGACGGCTCGCTGCCGCTCAGCCCGGACAACACGAAGTACACGTTCAACTCGCCGGAGGGGATCAGCGGCCTGCAAAAACTGGTCGACCTCGCGCAGAAGCATAAGGTGACGCCGCCGGACTTCGGCACGCAGTCGGTGGCTGACATCACCGCGTCGTTCCAGGACAAAAAACTGGTCGCGATGTACAGCGAGCCGAGCGGCTCGTCCTCCGGCTATCGGTCGGCAAACCTGAACTTCGATGTGGTGGCGATGCCGACGGGCAAGACGGGTAAGCCGGGCACGGCGGGCGGCATCGGCCTGATCTCTGTGGCGACGAACAAGGACAAGGCGAAGTTGCAGGCGGCGATGGACCTCGGGCGCTACCTGACGAGCGCGCAGGTCGGCACCGACGTGCCGGGCTTCTACCTCGCCCCCGGCGCGCGCAAGTCCGTCAAAGTTGCGGACCCGATCAGCAAGTTCGACCCCTTCGTGCCGAGTTGCTACATCACGCCGATCATCGCGGACTGGCCGCAAATCCGCACGATCATCCATCCGAACATCCAGAACGCCGTCTTCGGCAAGATCACCGCCGACCAGGCGATGAACAACCCGGCTGCGGAGATCAACGGCATCCTCGCCAAGAAGAAGTAGGCCCTAACCCCCCGGCCCCCTTCCCCACCGGGGAAGGGGGAGCGAGCCTCCGATATATCGAGGCGATCAAGGGAAGGCCACGACTGTTCACTTGAGTCACCCCTTCCGGGCGCCCTCTGGGCAGTATGGGGAAGGGGCAGGGGGTTAGGGCCATTGGCAACGACGCGGGAAGCACCCTCAGTCCTCAGTCCTCAGTCCTCAGTCCTCTCCCCCGTCCGTCGCTTCATCAAGCGGTACGGCTGGGGGTACGCCTTCATCCTGCCGAGCATGATCGTCTTCGCGATCTTCCGGCTCGCGCCGGTCATCTATGCCTTCCTCATCTCGCTGCAAAACTTTCGCCTCAGTGGGGGCTCGACGTGGGTGGGTTTCCAGAACTACCTCGACGCCTTCACGACGCAGAGCGGCGTCTTCAAGGAGGCGTTGAAGAACACGCTCTTTTACACCGTCTTCACGGTGACGGCGAATATCTTCGTCGGGTTGATCCTCGCTAGCCTGATCCAACCGCTCGGCAAGTACGCGCAGACCTTCTTTCGCGCCGCTTTCTACCTGCCCGCCGTGACGAGTGCGGTGATTATCGCCATGATCTGGCGATGGATGTACAACACGCAGTGGGGTTTCCTCAATTACCTGCTCGGTCTGGTCGGCATTAGTCCGGTCAAGTGGCTCTCCGACCCTGCCATTGCCCTGCGGAGCATCACGCTCTCGACGATCCTCACCGTGCCCGCGACGGCGGTCGTGCTCTTCAGCGCGGCGATGGGCGGCATCCCCAAAGAACTGTACGAGGCGGCCGAACTGGACGGCGCGGGCCCGATTCGCCGCTGGTGGGCGATCACCGTGCCGCTCATCAAGCCGACGACGCTCTACCTCACCGTGCTCTACACGATCGCCAGTTTCGAGGTCTTCGAGAAGATCTTCATCATGGTGCCGAGTGGCGTCGGCAACAGCACGCAGGTGATCGTCACGCAGATTTACCAGAACGGCTTCCAGCAGTTTCGCTACGGCGTCGCGGCGGCGCAGGCGTTCATCCTCTTCCTGATTATCGCCTCGGTCGCGGCCTTGCAGTTCCGCTTCCTCCGCAGCAACGTGGAGTATTAATCTTGAACCACAGAGGCACAGAGAGCACAGAGATGGGAGAGAGATAAAAACGACTGATCCCTTTGTGTTTCCTCTGTGCTCTCTGTGCCTCTGTGGTTCGTTCTTTCGATTGAAAGGGGTTTGTCTGTAGTGGCTCGCACTGTTGCGCGTGAAGAAGCGTCATCATCCGGCGTGAAGAGGCCGGGTATTTTGCCGTGGGTCATCCTGATCGTGGTGGCGATTGTCGCGCTCTGGCCGATGTACTGGCTGTATATCACCGCCTTCACGCCGACGCAGGATACGGTCAAGACGCCGCCGGACCTCATCCCAATCCACGCCAGTTTGACGAACTTCTCGCGCCTCTTCCATCAAGCGAAGGATTACTGGCACTGGGCGCTCAACAGCCTGATTATCAGCCTGAGCGTGACTGCGTTCCACCTGCTCTTCGACACGATGGCCGGGTACGCCTTCGCGAAGAAGCGCTTCCCCGGCCGCAACTTCTTCTTCTGGCTGATCCTCAGCACACTGATGATCCCCTCGCACGTCACGCTCGTGCCGCTCTACATCGTCGCGCGCCATCTGCATCTCATCAACAACATCCTCGCCGTCATCCTGCCGGGCACGGCGGATGTTTTCGGCATCTTCCTGATGCGCCAGTATATTCAGACCTTACCCTCCGAGCTGGAGGAGGCGGCACGGATGGACGGCTGCACGGAGCCGGGCGTTTTTTGGCGGGTGATCGTGCCGCTCTCGAAGCCCGCGCTCGGCGCGCTGGCGATCTTCTCCTTCGTGCGCTACTGGAACGACTTCCTCTGGCCGCTGA
>JBPCMC010000476.1:0-13442 GCA_051002645.1 Thermomicrobiales bacterium | reverse complement strand
GCGCCCGATGACAATCGCGTGATCGCCGCCATCGTGTACTTCGTGGACATCGCAGCGCATCGACGCGAGGCAGCCGAGGATGATCGGCGCGCCGTCGTCCAGCGAAAAGCGGAGCGTTTCGCCGATGTTGGCTTGCGGCTGGCCGGCGAAGTTGCGCGAGATCGCCTCCTGCCCCTCGTGGAGGAAGTTGACGGCGAAGTGCCCCGCCTTCTGGATGAGCGGATGCATCCGGGCGCGGCGGTCCACACAGACGATGATGAGCAACGGATTGAGCGATAGACTGGTGAAGGCATTAGCAGTCATGCCATGCACATCCTCGCCGACGCGCGCCGTGACCACCGTGACCCCCGTCGCAAAGAGTCCGCTGATCCGCCGGAACTCGCGCGGGTCGATCTGCTCACTCACCGGCAGCCGCCGATGCAGCAGGCGCATCGTCCTGATGGAGAAAGCGCGTGATGCGCTCCTTGAGCGGCGCTTTGTCGTAGCCGAAATAGAGGGCGCTCATCATGCGGATCGGATCGCCGAAGAAGTACCGCTCGTACAACTCCTGCCGCCCGCCGAACCCGGAACAGGCGACATCCCATGCGAGCCGGTAGAGGCGCACGCGCTCCTTGCCGTCCGCGTTCGCCGCCTGGAGATATTTCATCACGTCGGCGGCAATCGGCCCCGCGAAATCCGCCTCCGACGCCGTCGCCATCAAGCCGCTCGCACCGAGCAACTGGATGATCTCGATGATGCGCGGGTACATCTTCGGGAACATGTTGCGGGCGATGTCGAGCGGCATCCGCGCGGGCGTCATCACGCCCCACTGATCGAGGTGCGCGTCGGCCTCCGCCGCCCGCAGGCACGCCTTCATCGTCTCCAAGTAGGTCATCACCTCGGCGGCTTTCTCCTGCACATGCTGGAACTGCTCGATGCCGACCGTCTCAATCATCATCAAAATAATGCCGAGCAGGAATTCCGCCTTGGCGATGTTCTTGATCGCCACCTGATGCATCATGTGGACGACGGCATCCGTCGCGCCGTAGCAGCCGTTGCACCGCTCCATATCGCCGAGCAGGAAGATGCGCTCCCACGGCACGACCACGTCGTCGAAGATGACGATGGCGTCCATCTCCTCGAAGCGCGAGCCGAGCGGATGGTCGAAGTGCGAGCGCCCCTGATCGAGCGATTCGCGGCAGATGAACTTCATTCCCGGTGTGTCCGTCGGGATGGCGAAGGCGAAGGCGTACTTGTCCGCGTTCTCGTTCTTGACGACGGTGGAGGGGAAGACCATGATTTCGTCCGCGAGCGGCGCACTCGTCGCGAGCAACCGGCAACCCCGGATAACCACGCCATCGGCGTTCGTCTCGACGATCCCGGCAGGCAAATAGGGGTCCGCCTGCTCATTGACCGCCTTCCCCCGATTCGCCTGCGGATTGATCAGCGTGTGCGTCAGGCAGAGATCGTGCTCGCGGATATATTCGTAGTAATTCCGCACGTTCTCGCCGAATCGGGGATCGTTCGCGGCGAAGTAGGAGGGCGCGGAGGCGAAGGCCATCATGCTGCTGTTGCAGTAATCGGGCGTGCGGCCCATCATGCCACCGGAATAGTTCGCCCACTGTTTCATCATCTCCCGCCGCAGTGCGACATCGGTCGGCGTACGCGGCGTCAGGAACGACATGCCAACGCGCTCGCCCGTCGTCGGGGATGGATAGGTCATCACGTCACGGAGGGCGGGATCGTGCTGCATCTCGTAGAGATGCGCGTAGGATTCGACACCACGGCGTGTCGCCGGGTGCGTCGTCACATCCTCGACGCGCTCGCCGCCGATCCAGATTTCGCGCTGCATCTTCTTCAGGTCCGCGATGTATTGCGCTCCGGTTCGTGCCCCCATAAATTGCTCACTCCGTTCGCGGGAGGACTAAGGACAAAGTCTATGCTGTGCGTACGTAGTGCCATGCCCTGTCCGTAATCTCACTCAGTCCTCAATCCTCAGTCCTCAGTCCTAATGAACATAGGTCGGTGTGCTGGTCAGTGCGGGCTCGCGCGTCGGTTGGAAGGCGCCATCGGTGATCGACTGCACGACCATTGCTTCCTCGAACCAGCGACGCGGGACGTAATGGCCCCAGAGCGTCTGCCGGTTCGGGTCGTTGAGGCTCCAGCGGATCGGCGCGAAGTCCGGGTCGACGGTCAGATAATCGCTGGCGTAGAGTTCGACGCGGTTGCCGTCCGGGTCGCGCAGATAAAGGAAGAGGGCATTAGCGATACCGTGACGCCCCGGCCCGCGCTCGATGGCGTCGCCCATCCCCGCGCCCGCGAGCACGTCGCAGCAGCGCAGCACCGCCATCGCGTCCGGCAGCGACCATGCGCCGTGATGGACGCGCGGCCCGGCGCCGTTCATCACCGCAATGTCGTGGACCGATCCCTTGCGATGCAGCCAGGCCGCCCAGAGGCGCTCCGGGGTGTCGTCGGTGGCGGTGTATTCGGTGCAGCGGAAGCCGAGTGTGCGCATGTACCATTCCGTCAGGGCGAAGCAATCCGGCACCATCACGTTGAAATGATCCATCCGCATGATGTGCGCGCCGCGATACAGGTCGAACCGTTGCAGCATCCGCTCGGCAGGCTCCATCTCAGCGTAGAATTCGGTGGGAATCCCGGCGGGGTCCTCCAAGCGCAGCGCGCGGCCCTGCCCTGCTTCCTCGCCCGGCGCGAGCCAGCGCAGCGGCAACCCTTGCGCCTCCGCCATCGCCGCCAGTGCGTCCAGGTCATCATCGGCGGCGACGCGATAGGCGATGTGCGTCACGCCCGGTCGTTCGGATTTGGTGAGGACGAGCGAGTGATGATGCCGCTCTTCCAATCCGCGCAGATAGAGATGGGCATCATCCGCGTCCGTTTCCACGAAGCCGAGGAGATCGACATAGAACGCCCGCGCCCGCGCGAGATCCGTGACGAGGAACTCGATATGCCCGGCGCGCACGACGTTCCCCACTGCCTGCCCCGGCTTCGCCCGCATATCGAGTTTCCCCACCGCCTCAACCGTCGCCATACCGCCCTCCCGACGATACGCTAATCACACAGACACAGAGAGCACAGAGAAGGGACGGAGGGAACTCTATTTTCCTTCGTATTTCTCTGTGTCCTCTGTGTCTCTGTGGTTCAATCCCTTCCCGCGCCGAATTTCGGGATGTGGTGGTTGCCGATGGCGATTGCGATGTTCTTCATCTCGCAGTAGAATTCCCACGAGTAATGGCCGCCCTCGTGCCCGATGCCGCTCTCCTTCGCACCGCCGAAGGGCGTGCGCAGGTCGCGCACATTCTGCGAGTTGACCCAGACCATGCCGCACTGAATCCCCTGTGCGACGCGGTTCGCCTTCGCCACATCGGTCGTCCAGACGTACCCTGCGAGGCCGTATTTGACATCGCTGGCGATGCGGATTGCCTCCTCCTCGCCATCGAAGGGGATGACGACGAGGACGGGGCCGAAGACTTCCTCCTGCGCGATCCGCATGCGGTTATCGACATCGGCGAAGAGCGTTGGCTGCATGTAGTTGCCCTGTTCCATACCGGGCATCCGGCCGCCGCCCTCGACCAGTTTCGCGCCTTCCGCCTTGCCGATTTCGACGTAGTCGAGGACGCTCTCCAGATGGCTCGGATGGATGAGTGAGCCGATTTCGGTCGCCTTGTCCATCGGATCGCCGACGCGGATCTGCCGCACGCGCGCCGCGAGGTCCGCGACGAAACGGTCGTAGATTGGCCGCTCGACGAGGCAGCGGGAACTGGCCGTGCAGCGCTCGCCATTGAGTGAGTACACACCGAAGACCGCCGCGTCGAGCGCCCGCTCGTAGTCCGCGTCGGCAAAGACGACGATCGGCGATTTGCCGCCAAGTTCCATCGAATACCGCTTCATCGTCGCCGCGCCCTCGCGCATGATCGCCTGACCCGTCACCGTCTCGCCGGTGAAGGAGATCAACTGCACATCCGGGCTCTTGACGATGCCCATGCCGACCGTCTCGCCGGAGCCGTAGACGAGGTTGAAGACACCGTCCGGCATCCCGGCGTCGCGGATGCACTCGGCCAGTTTCTCGTTCGACAGCGGCGTCCACGAGGCGGGCTTGACGACGCAGGTGCAGCCGCTGGCGAGGCAGGGCGCGACCTTCCACGAGGTGAGCATGAAGGGCAGGTTCCATGGTGTGATCAGCCCGGCGACGCCGGCGGGCCGCTGGACGGTGTAGTTGAGGTAGTCCGGGCTGTGATACGCCGCGCCGTCCATGTGGTTCGCCATCTCAGCGAAGAAGTAGAAGTTGTCCGCCGCGCGGGGGATTTGCGCGCCCCCGGTCTGCGCGATCGGCAAGCCGGTATCCATCGTCTCGATCCGCGCGATCTCCGGCGCGCGCTCGATAATAAGGTCGCCCACCTTGCGAAGAATCTTCGCCCGCTCCGCCGAGCGCATCTGCGGCCACGGCCCCGCATCGAACGCCTTGCGCGCGGCGCCGATGGCCCGATCCAAATCGGCCTGCGTGCCCTTCGTGATCCGGGCGATCACTTCGTTATTCGCCGGATTGCGCGTCTCGAACGTCTCGCTCGCCTCGTACGCGAACTGGCCGTCAATGAAGTGCCCGACCGTCCGGGTACCGAGTTCCTGCTGCGGTGCGACGGTGGTTGCCATAGTGTCGCCTCCTTTGTCTAACCGATTGAACCACAGAGACACAGAGGACACAAAGAGGGAAAGAGAACGAAAACGGACGATCTCTTCTCTGCGTTTCCTCTGTGCCCTCTGTGTCTCTGTGGTTTATTTCCCTTCCGCGACTACGGCGTTTTCCAGCGCGCCGATGCGGTCGATCTCGATGCGCACCAGATCGCCGGGGTGGATGGCAGATATGCCCTTCGGTGTGCCGGTGAGCAGGACATCGTTCTCTTCGAGCGTCATGAACTCCGAGATATACTCGATGATCGCCGGGATCGAGTAGATGAGATTGCGCGTGTTCCCCTCCTGGCGCAACTCGCCGTTGACGAAGGTGCGTAGGTTGACGTCCGTCGGGTCGCCGAACTCATCCGCCGTCACCATCCACGGGCCGAGGGGACCGAAGCTATCGAAGCCTTTCGCCTTGACGGGTGGGCGGTAGAAGTTCTGCACGAAATCGCGCACGGTGATGTCGTTGGCGATCGTGTACCCTTTGACATACGCCATCGCGTCGCCCTGCCGGATCTTCCGCCCGCTGCGGCCGAGCACGACGGCCAGTTCCGCCTCATAGTGCATGTACTGCGCGCCGGTCGGGTAGACGATAGGCGCGCCGGTGCCGGTCAGCGAGGTGAGCGGCTTGAAGAAGAGTGCGGGAACGGGCGGGGCGGCGAGTTCGTCCGGCAGGTCCACCTTGTTCAGTTCGGCGGCATGGTCGGCGAAATTCAGCGCCAACCCGACGACCTTCGGTGGCACAACGGGCGGCAGCCACGTCACGGCGTCGGCGGCGTGGACGCGCCCCTGCGTGTCCACCGGGCGGCCATCGTCCGTCACCGTACCGGTCTGGAGACGGCCATCGATCACGAAACGGGCGATCCTCATGCCGATACCGTCTTCGCGAACGGCGTGTTGGTGATCTCGTACCGCGCGAGGGCGGCGCGAATCTTCTCCTGATTGGCGGGGGACGGCTCGCAGAGCGGCAGTTTGAGCCGTCCGTCGATCCAGCCGAGTTCGCCCATCGCCCATTTCAGCGGGCCGGGATTCGTCTCGAGGAAGAGCGCTTCATTGAGTGGCAGCAGGTGGTAGTGCAGGTCGATGGCCTCTTGCCAGCGCCCCGCCACGACGAGGTCGTAGAGCGCGGCCACCTCGCGCGGCATGATGTTCGCCGTCGCGCTGACATGCCCGACGCCACCGATGGCGAGCATCGGGTAGCACAAGAGTTCGATGCCGCTGTAGACGAGGAAGTCGCGCCCGCAGGTGTGCAGCACCTTCGAGACATGCTCGAAGTCCTTGTTCGATTCCTTGACGCCGATGATGTTCGGGCACGCCTCGCGCAGCCGCGCCATCGTCTCCGGCGCCATATTCGTCGCCGTGCGGCCGGGGATGTTGTAGATAATCAGCGGCAGATCAACGCGCTGCGCGACTTCGGAGAAGAAGCGGAACAGACCCTCCTGAGACGGTCGGTTGTAATACGGCACGATGACGAGGGCGGCATCGACGCCGATCCGGGCGGCGTACTGCGTCAGCGCCAGCGTCTCGTCGATGTTGTTCGTGCCCGTCGCGGGGACGAAGGGGACCCGCCCGCCGACGGCGCTCTTGCCAAGGTCGAGCATCCGGCGGCGTTCGTCGAGCGAGAGCGCGCTCGGCTCGCCCGTCGTCCCGGTCAGGGAAATGCCGTGGCTGCCGCTGGCGATCTGCCAATCGATCAGCCGTTCGAGCGTGCTCTCGTCGATTGCGCCCGCGCGATCGAACGGCGTGATGACCGGGACGATCGAGCCGCGCAGTCGGGAAACGTCCATCGCGTGCCTCCTCATGAAGCGAACGGGAAGATGCCGCAAGGCTATCACAGCGTTTTCCTTGCGTACAGATGGTGATACGCACCCATTCCGGCATCGGCGCGGCACGAGGTGTGCGAACGTCGCAGGCTTGGTAGGATGCACGCGCCCGCGCATTGGGTTGTGATGTGGCTACCGACGCGCATGAGAGGGGAACCGTGGGGCAGATCGAGGTGGGGACGCGAGAGACCGAGCGACTTTCGACGGCGACGAAAGCGCTCCTGCTCCTCCTTCTCCTTGTTCCCATCGGCATTGTGCTGGCGGTCGTCCATGTCAGCGCGCCGTTGATCTTCGTCGTCAGCGCGATTTCGCTCGTGCCGCTCGCCGGATTCCTCGGGCGGGCAACGGAGCAGGTGGCGCTCTACACCGGGCCGCGCCTCGGCGGGCTGCTCAACGCAACCTTCGGCAACGCGGCGGAACTGATTATCACGATTGTCGCCCTCCGCGCCGGCCTGACGACCACTGTTAAAGCGACGCTGGCCGGGAGCATCCTCGGCAATGTGCTCTTCGTCCTCGGTGCGAGCATCCTGCTCGGCGGACTGAAGTTCGGTACGCAGCGATTCGACCGGATCGACGCGACCGCCGCCTGCACAATGCTCGCCCTCGCCGTGGTCAGCCTGCTCATCCCCAGTTTCTTCCACCACGGCGCGGACGCGCTCAGTACCGGGCGGCTGGAAGGGTTGAGTCTCGTCGTCGCGGCCATTCTTTTCGTGATCTATGTGCTCCACCTCGTCTTCAGCTTCCGCCGTGAGCCGGGCGGCGCGGGGGGTGGCCTGGAGGACGAGACGCCGAACTGGAGCCGGATGTTCTCGATTGGCGTCCTCTTCGCCACGACGCTCGCGGTGGTCGTGATGAGCGAACTGCTCGTCCACGCCATCGAACCGACCGTGGCGGCGTGGGGCATCAGCGAGTTCTTCGTCGGCATCATCATCATCCCGATTGTCGGCAATATCGCCGAGCATGTCGTCGCGGTGCAGGTGGCGCTGGACAATAAGATGGACCTGTCGCTAAGCATTTCGCTCGGGTCGAGCCTGCAGATTGCCCTCTTCGTCGCGCCCGTGCTCGTCTTCGTCGGCGCGGTGATGGGCACGCGACTGACGCTCGAATTCAATATCTACGAGCTCTTCGCCCTCGGGGGCGCGGCGATCATCGCGGTACTCGTCACCGTGGACGGCGAGAGCCACTGGCTGGAGGGAGCGCAATTGCTCGCCCTCTATCTGATGCTCGCCGTGGCATTCTTCTTCCTCTAGCATGTTTGGCCGGGTGGTCCGGCGACGCAATCGCGAAGGGCGGGCGCATGGCAACACCGCTGGTTATCATCGTCACCGGCCCGCCCGGCACGGGCAAGACGACACTCGGCCGCCGCATCGCGCACGAGTTCCGTCTGCCATTCATCTACAAGGATGGCATCAAGGAACTGCTCTTCGACCACCTCGGCTGGAGCGACCGCGAGTGGTCGAAACGGCTCGGCGTGGCGACCTACGCGATCCTCTATCATCTCCTCGAAGCCGAACTGAAGGCGGGTGCATCGCTCGTCGTCGAGAGCAATTTCCACCCGACCTACGACGACGAGAAGTTCGCCGATCTGCATACGCGCTACGACTTCGATACCTTCCAGATGCTCTGCGTCGCGGACGGCGATGTGCTCTACGAGCGGTTCAAGGAGCGCTCGGCATCCGGCGAGCGCCATCCGGGGCATGTCGATGATTTGAATCACGAGGAATTCGAGGCCATCCTCCGGCGCGGGCGGCACGATCCGCTCGACATCGGCGGCGCAACGTTCGAGATCGATATGACCGACCTCGATGCGATTGACTATGATGGATTGTATGCGGCGATTCGGGCATTCACCGAGCGCCGCACATGACACGATCCCGCAGCGAGAGTGACGATACGCAATGACTGATTCGACCAAGCCGAACATCGATCTCGCGGCGGCGTCTGATTTCCTTGACGCGCTGTACGGCGACGCACGCACGTCTGCGGTCGCGCCGATTGGCGCCGGTGCATGGTCGCGGGCCTACAGCTTTTTTCGCGCTGACCGCGCGTATGTGGTCCGCTTCGCCGCGCTACGTGAGGACTTCGAGCGGGATCGCATCGCCGCCGCGTTTTCCAGCGCCGCCCTGCCGGTGCCGCGCATGGTGGACATTGGCGAGGCATTCGACGGCTACTATGCGATCACCGAGCGGGCACACGGCGATTTCCTCGATCACGCCGACAGCGCGCAGATGCGACGCATCCTGCCTGCCCTGCTCGCGGCGCTCGACGCGGCGCGCGGCGTCGATCTCTCCACCTCCACGGGGTACGGCACGGTGGACATCGACGGCAATGGACTCTCTCCGAGTTGGCAATCGCATCTGTGCGATATCGCGCGGGACACGATCGATCAGCGTACGTACGGCTGGCGCGAGCGGCTGCGCACGTCGCACTATGGACTGGACGCATTCGATAGAGCCTATGCATGCCTGGAATCCCTCGCGCCTCGGTGTCCGAATGATCGGCACGTCATCCATAGCGATCTTATCAACCGGAATGTGCTCATCGAGGGCGATCGCATCAATGCCGTCTTCGATTGGGGTTGCCTGCAGTACGGCGACTTCCTCTATGACATCGCCTGGCTGACCTTCTGGGCGCCGTGGTACCCCGCATGGCGCGGCATCGACTTCGAAGCCGAATCGCTACGCCATGCGCGAGCAATCGGCCTCGATCTACCCGATGCGGCCACCCGATTGCGTTGTTACGAGATTCACATCGGGCTGGCCCATTTCGCATACAACGCATTCCTGGGCAGTTGGTCGGACTACGAGCAGACGGTCGCGCGCACCCTGGCGATTGTGGATACCGTGCTTACGGCACGGTGACGGCGCGCATCGCCGCCGCGATCAACGAGACGGGTATCGAACCGTACGACAGCACGCGGTCGTGGAAGCCGCGCAGATTGAACGTGCTCCCTTCCCGTGCCGCCATCTCGCGTCGCAGATCGCGAATCAAGTCCTGCCCGATCAGATAGATCATCGCCGCGCCGGGGAACATCGAGTTTTTCACGGCCTCCGCATACGCCGCTTGCTGCGTCATGCCCGCACTGTCGCGATAGAACATGATTGCCTCCTCGAATGACATCCGCCCGTGATGGAGATTGACATCGACGATGGCACGGGCGGCGGCACGCATCCGCGCGTAGTGCTGCGCATAGGCTTCCAGCGGCGTGAGGAAGCCGACCTCTCCTATCACGTCCACAACATACGATGACCAGCCCTCCGCCATCGTGCCGCCGCAGAACATCGCGATGCGCGACGCGCAATCGACCGCCGCCATTTGTCCGATCCGTGACGCCGCGCGAAAGGCGTGCCAGTTCTGGACGTGGTGCCCGATGCCGCCATGATGGACAACGTGATTCAGTTTGATGACGCTGTCGTTCGTCGCCCGCAGGCGGCGCTCCTGCTCGTCCAGCGACAAAGCGGGCTCAATCGGCGTGACAAGATAGTCGTGCGTCGCGATGGCGTCATAGAGCGCGGGGGAGCGATAGGAGAGGAAATAGAGGTCCGGCGCAGCCTCGCGCGCCCATCGTGGCTGGGGGATGTAGCGAATTGGGTAGTCCGGCCAGGTGAGCAAGTCGTGTTCGCGTGCGGTTGCACGGCTCGCATCCCAAACCGTTTGGTATTGCTGGTAATACTGTGGCTGCGTCGGATGCAGATCAGCCAGTTGCGCGAGCGCCGTGTGCCATTCTTGAGTGCCGAATGCCGCAGCGCCTTCAATCAGTCTGGCGTGGGCTTCCGCGAATTGCTCGCTCGCGTACCGCTTGATGTCGTCACCGCTCCTGTCGAGTTCATGGCCGAGATGCAGGTACATCTCGAACGCCTCGCCGCCGCAACCGTAGCCATCGGTTGGGTTCGCACGTACGGAGGAAGCGAGATAGTTCTGATACTCCGCGAAGGCGGCCCGCGCGGTCGTTGCGGCGTCGCGGAAGCGCGGATTGGTGATCCCTTCGTCTGCTATCAGTAGGTCAATGCCGCTTCCGAGGAAGTACATCGTGCCGGTGCATTCGCGAATTGCGCGCTCCGTCCACGCGGCGGGTGCGGATCGGATGTTTGCCGCCGCGACTGCCAGGAATGCCGGGATTGCGTCCATCCGCACGATTGCCGCCTCGACACGCTCGGTCAGCGGCGCGAATGGGCGGAGAAAGAGTGACAGGACGCCGAAGATCGCCTCGCCGGTATAGACGCTCGGATTGCCCTGATGGAAGTGGTGCGACGCATACTCCCACGACTGGATCATCAGGAAATGCTCGGCAAGCCGGAGGTCGGTCGCTTCCGCCTCGCTCGTCGGCGGCGCGACATCGCCCCCGCGCCGGGTGCGGAGGAGCGCTGCCATCTCCGCAGCGGTCGCTTCGACGCCAGACGCGGAATAATCTGGCAACTGATCGTCGTAGTCATGCACGCCGATGAAGGTCGCGTTGACGGGGCGACGGCGGTAGTAGGCGGCGAAGAAGGCGTCCAACCAGGCGCTGGCCGGTACCCTCGGGGCGCTCATCCGGCGCTGGCGGAGGCGATCTTCGCGAGCCCTGCGCGGATCGGGCGCATCGCGGCAGCGTGCTCCGCCTTCGCGGTCGCCAGTGCATCGGGGTTCGTCAGCAAGTCAATGGCGGTCATCGCCATTGTCTTCGCCCCCGCGACGAGCGAATCGTGGCCGCGCTCGGTCTTCGTCGCGGCGGCAACCTCCTTCGAGTGCCAGCCCGCCTCCTCGCCGCAGATGCCGAGGTACGCATAGACGGCAGGGACGACATGGCTGACATTGCCGAAGTCGGTCGAGCCGCCGCCATCGCGCGAGGGGCCGTCCTGCACATCGCGCCCGAGGTCTTCCATATTCGCCCGCATCACCGCGCCGAGCGCCTCGTTCGGGACGTAGCTCTGATAGGGCTTGATGTACTCACGCCATTCGAGGCGCGTGCCCGTCGCCGTCGCCGCTCCCTGCGCGCAAGCGACGACGCGCTGCTTCAGTTCGGCGGCATAGACAGGATCGTAGGAGCGGATGCGGAAGCGGCACGCCGCGTACGGCGGGATGACATTCGGCGCGCCACCGCCGCTCGTCACGACGCCGTGGATGCGCGCCTCCGAGCGGACCTGCTGGCGCAACATGCCGACATTGTTGAAGGTCTGGATGACGGCGTCCAGCGCGTTGACGCCGGTGTGCGGATTGGACGCCGCGTGCGCGGCTCGCCCGTGGAACATGAAGTCGATACCATAGGCGACCATCGACGGTTTGAGCGCGATGTAGTCCTCCGTCATCGGGTGGATCATGATCGCCGCGTCCACGCCATCGAAGTAGCCGTGTTCAAGGACGGGGATCTTGCCGCCCGCGTTCGGCACGCCCGACTCTTCCGCTGGCGTGCCGAGGACGATCACCCGGCCCGGCAGTTCGCCGCGCTGCCCGAGGCGCGCGAGCGCAATCGCCGCACCCATCGCGGCATTGGCGATGATGTTGTGGCCGCAGCCATGCCCGACATCGGCCAGCGCGTCGTACTCCGCAATGATGGCGATAGTCGGGCCGTCCGGGTTGCCGCCCGGTAGGGTGGCCTTGAACGCAGTATCGAGTCCGGCGATGCCGCGCTCAACCTCCGCGCCGAACTCCTCCAGCATCTCGGTCAGTTTGGACGCCGCCTGATACTCCTGCAAACCAAGTTCCGGGTTGTCCGCCATCCAGTCGCTCGTGCGCAGCAGCAGGGGCGTTACCTGCTCTACCTCGCGCTGTGCCGCCGCTTTCAATGCCGCCACGTCGGTCATGTTGCTACCTCTCCTTCGCTGATTCGGTTGCTTTGCGTGCCACAATCCAGAAGAATGTCGTCGGTCTGCCGAACTCCTCGGCAGTTTCGGGTCGTGCCGCGATGATATCGAATCCCGCTTCGCGCGCCAGCCGTTCATTTGTCTTGGCATCATAGCCGCTGAAGTACATCGGCGCGCCGAGCCAGTCCTCCTCGATCTCGCCCGCCGCGCCGTCATTGCTGAAGGACGCGACGAAGAGGCCGCCGGGGCGCAGCCACGTCGCGATCTGCCGCAGGAGCGCGGCGTGCTCTTCGCGCGGGACATGGCCCAGTGCGTAGAACGCGCAGACGGCATCGAAGGTATTCGGCGGGAAATCCAGCCCGGTCATGTCCGCCTGCATGAATGTCGCTGCGGGCACGTTGCGCCGGGCGAGGGCGATCTGCCGCGCGGAAATGTCGATGCCCGTCACCGCGCATCGCTCCGCGAGGCGTTGCGTGGTCGGCACGCCCGCGCCGCAGCCGAGTTCGAGTACCGCCGCGCCGGTCGGCAGGGTATCGAGCAAGACATTGGTGTAGTGATCGCGCTCCCGGATGCGGACACGCGCTGCCCAGTCGATATACTGCTCAGCGATCCGGTCGTATCCGTCCGCGACAATCTGCTTCGCGTCGCGCGGAGTCGTCACGCGCGCTCCCATCCTTCAAAGCGCGCGATGGCGTCGCGCAGGTTGCCCGGCACGGGCCGCTTGGCACGCTGATCCGGGTCGAAATTCACATAGACGGCGGTGCAGCGAAAGCGGGCATCGTCCTCGCCCTGCTTCCACATCTCATAGACAAAGGTGATGCTGGTCGTGCCGATGGCGGTGCAGCGCACGCCGATATCGACGAGATCATCCAGTTCGAAGGAGCGGTAGAAATCCTGCTCGACATGGACAGTCGCGACATCGAAGACGCCGGAGTCCGCCAGATCGTAGATGTGCATCTCAATGCCGGAGCGGAAATACTCGGTCTGCGCGATGTCCGCATAGGCGAGATAGCGGGCGTTGTAGACGATCCGCTGCCCGTCGATCTCCTCATAGCGGACGCGCAAGGTGTGAACGAAGTGGAAGTCGTCGCGTGCCATGCATCGCCGCCTGTTGTTTCGGTGGTGGCGGGCTTTAGCCTGCCACAGCAATGTTTGGCAGGCTAAAGCC
>JBPCMC010000475.1:0-14602 GCA_051002645.1 Thermomicrobiales bacterium | reverse complement strand
CGGAAAACCCCTTGACAAACGACCGTACAGGGTGTAACGTACAGATGGTAAGAGTTCCAAGGAGTTACGGTCGGTTCTCTGAGTCACTGGCGGAAACGGTGCAGGCAAGCGGGCTCCCGCTGCGCAGTCGGCAACGTGGATCATCCGAAATCGCAGGTCGTTTCGGCAGACGAAAGTCCCGGACGAGACGGCAGGCGGCGTAGGAGTCAGTGGAGCGGAAGCCTCAGCCAAGACCCGTTGGGGCTCTTGCTTTTTGCCCCCGAGTGGGGCTTTTTTGCGTCTATTGATAACTGAATTCTTTATGAGCCGTCCTTGGTCTGGAATCTTCCGTCTATGCGATGGCAACGATCATCGACGAGGCGTGTAGAAGGGACCAGCCTCGGCAACAGCCTTGCTGCATATCCTTTCGGGAGACACGAACGGTCAGAGGTCATCTGGGCAGCCCCTTGACAGGTTACAAGGCATCGCATAAACTATGTCCCATAGTGACGGCTAACGTGAATAGCTAAACCTACGGTCGATCACTTTCGAGGTGGCTTGTGACACAGAACCATCGCTCCGTCGCCCTCATTCCTACTCCCGCGCAACGCCGGGAGCGCAATCGCCGGGAAATGCTCGACGCCATCCTCGACGCCGCGCAAATCATCCTGCGCGAGCGCGGCGTCGCCGCGCTCAATCTCAACGACGTCGCCCAGCGCGTTGGCGTGCGCCCCCCGAGTCTGTACAAATATTTCCCCAGCAAGGCGGCTCTCTACGACGCGCTCTACGCCGAGGGTGTCCGCCTCCTGCACGAGAACGACGTGCGCATCTGGGCCGCCTATCCGCCGAGCTGGGAGGGCATCGAGGCGTGGTTCCGCTCCCGCCTCGCCCTCGCGCGCGCGCATCGCGAACTGTACGAATTGGTCACCAGCAGCCCCGTGCCGGGTTTCGTGCCGTCGGAGGAGAATGTAGTGGCGGCATTCGCCGCCGGGGCGGTCGTGAGTGGCGCCGTCGAACGGGCGATCGCGGAGGGAGTGATCGCACCTGGGATCCCCGGCCGGCGGGCGATGCGCCTCCTGTTCGCCGCGTCTCGCGGGGTGATCGCCGAGGCGCTCGGCAAGGAGCCGATCGACCCCGACGGCGACCGTGCCGAAGATGCGCTAGGAGATTGCCTCACGCTCTTCCGCACGGCGTGGGCGCCACAACGCTCGCGCGACGGACCGCTCTAGCGGCGCTCCGTATTCCAGGCGACACATGCCCCGAGAGATAGCCGCACCATGCGGATGGATCGTTGCACGCAAAAATTAATGGAGGACGACGAATGGACGGTACGGGCAAGTTCAAGGCGCTGGCATCGGGCGACGGCCCCTCGTATCTCATCATTGACAACCTGGTCACGGTGAAGGTGACGGGGACGCAGACTGACGGGGCATACGCGATCACCGAGACGATTGTCGCACCCGGTGGCGGGGTGCCGGGGCTGCACACTCACGCCGCCCAGGAGACGTTCTATATCCTCGAGGGGGAGTTCGCCTTCCCCGGCGTGAGCGGTACGGTGCATGCTTCGGCGGGGGACGTGGTCCACATCCCCGGCGGTGTGCCGCACACGAACCTGAACGTGGGCGGGACGACGGCGCGCTATCTGGCTGTATTCGCCCCCGCCGGGATGGACGCCTTCTTCGCGGAGGTAGGCGAGCCGGTGTCCTATTCGGCAACGGTGCCCGAACCTCAGGGACCGCCCGATATGGCGCGGTTCATGGCGATCTGCGACAAGCATGGCGTGGCATTCGCCGGTCCACCGCCACCCGCGTGAGGGGAACCGCGCGAGAAAGGTTCGGATTCCCGCAATCGCACGGCGCGATTGCGGGAAATGCAATTCCGCAGCTGAGCATGGAAGGGAGGGACGCTATGACCGCAGAGACATGTACCGCCTTGCACCTCGACCATGTGGGCGCGCTGGTCAGCGATCTCCCGGAGGCCACCGCGTGGTATCGGGAGATACTCGACTATGACCGCTCATCGGTGGTCGCATCCGCGTCCGGGCTCGATACGCTCGCTTCGCTGTTCGCGGGTTGATCGGCCCCCTTGGGCTGCCACGAGCGGCGGAGTAGCATGACCGTCGGTTCGTCCGTCTCGGTCACGAAGGTGGCGCGCTGCCCGAGCATCGTCTCGAGCGCGGGCCGGCTCGTCGCGAGCAGATCGCGCGAGGAGGCCGCGAGCACCACCCGGCCGGAACCGACCGCGACGAACCGCTCGCCGCGCTCGCCCTCCGGTAGCGGCCAGGAGAACGGGCTGGCGGAGCGCGGCAGCACTTCCTTGCCTTCGTAGACCGTCAAGCCTTCGGCGGCAGTCAGCAACGCAATCGCGTCGTCCGTGTCCTCGACGGTGTAGACGGCGTGCGTCCATTGCGGCTTGTCCGCGTCTTCGAGCGACTTCTCGATTGCCGCCGCGCGCGTGATCGCCGCCGGGAAGGCGCCCCGCAGCGCGGCGAGGTTCGGCTTCTCGCCCGTCAACTCGCGCACGGCGGCCTTCAATTCTTCCGCGCCGTCGGGCGGCACGGTTACTCCCGCCGACGAGAGGCGGGCCATGCCATCGAGCAGATAGATGAAGCTCCAAATCGTCCAGCCGGGGCCGAAGTCCTCTTTGAACTCCAACTCCGGCGAGAGGAAGACATTGAGCGTCGTGTCGTTGAGCAGATCGCGCGCGACCAGTCGTTCGCCCGCCGTGTATTCGCTCACTTCGAGGAGGGCGGGCACGCTCTCCGCGTAGGCGGCGGCGGCGCGGCGTCCGGTCGGGCCGATGCGGTCGGCGCGATCCTGGGCGAAGAGTTGCGCGGGCGTGCGGTCGTGGTAGCGCGGCATCGGGTGGGCGCGCAGGAACCAATCGACGAAGCGCGCGACGGTCGTCTGGTCCTTGGCGGTGAAGAGCGCCTGCATCGATCCCGGCCACGCGTCCCCGCCCGTGAACCGCTCCCACGCGCCGGGCAGGACATCGTTGAAGCGCGGCGCGAGCAGGAATACCGCCATATCCTCGCCGACCGTCTTCTCGACATCCCAGGGGACGGTCGCCGCCTCCTGCGGATGGAGAACAGGGCAGGGGCAGAAC
This sequence comes from Thermomicrobiales bacterium, assembly GCA_051002645.1. Taxonomy (GTDB): domain Bacteria; phylum Chloroflexota; class Chloroflexia; order Thermomicrobiales; family JALYUS01; genus JALYUS01. The sequence goes on along the minus strand of JBPCMC010000475.1, from coordinate 11,518 downwards.
TTCACCTTGCGCCCGCTCCCGTGCGGACACGGCATATTGCGCCCGGCGCGGCGACAGGCGGTCGCCATCTCCGGCGTGAATTCCAACGTCGTCACATCAACCGTTTCCGTCGCCAACCCGAGCCTCCTGCCCTACCCACGCCGCCATTTCGCGCGGCGTGTAAGGATAGGATGGTCGGCGGGGGCTGTCAAATGACGCGAAGTAGCAATGACGCGAAGTAGCAAGTAGCAAGTAGCAAGCAAACAACAGCACGTAGCGTCTTCAGATTCCAACTGACGACTGACGACTTGCTACTTGCTACTTCCCCGTGAGCGCCGCCAGCACCATGTTGACGGTGCTGTTGATCCGGTAGGACCAGCGGGCGCGGCCGGAGCGTGCGTGGTGGGTGGAGGCGAAGGCGATGGTGATGTCGTGGACGGGATCGATAAGGAGCGTGCAGCCGCTCGCGCCGCCGTGACCGTAACTGCCGGGCGCGAGGAGGTCCGGCAGATAGCCGCCCGCGTCGTGCGGGCCACGGATCATGAAGCCGAGGCCCCAGGGGCGCGGCGTCTCCGGTGCGCCCTCGATGAGGCTGCCGAGCGCGTGGCCGCCGGTTTGATCGGTCGTCATCAGGCGGATCGTCGCGTTGGAGAGGATGCGTTGCCGCCCATGCGGTGCGAAGAAGAGGCCGAAGCGGAGGAAGTCGCGTGCACCGGCGACGGTGCCGAAGGCGGGGTGCGCGAGGTCGAGCGCGTAGGGCGCGTTGTACATCGCACCTTCCGTCCCGTCGGCGAGCGAGTTGACGATATGCGCCAGTCGTCGGTATTCCGTGCGTGGCGGCGGCATGAAGGTGTCGTGCAGTTCGCCCGGTTCGAGGACATATGTCCGCACCAGATCGGGGAAGGACATGCCCGCCGTCACCGCCGCCATCTGCCCGGCAATCGCCAGGTTGTAGTCGCTGTAACTGTGCTTCGTGCCCGGCGTGAAGAGCAGTGGGTAGGTATATGCCTCGTCGATCATCGCGTCGATCGGCGTCTGCGCGAGTAGCCGCTGCTCCATCTCCGGCGATTCGTAGATCAGGCCGGACGTGTGCGTCAGCAAGTGCCGGAGCGTGATCGCCTCCCGCCCGTCGCCGTGGAATTCCGGCACGATGCTCTGCACCGGCGTGGCAAGCAGCATCTCCCCACGCTCGACAAGCGCCATGACGGCGGCGGCCGTATAGAGTTTGGACGCGGAGGCGAGCGGCCACAGCACCTCCGGGCCGGACGGCAGGTGCTCCGCCGCCTGCCCGCCGTACCACTCCGCGACCTGCTCCCCGCCGACGCCGACCGCGACCGCCGCCCCATTGATCTCCCCCGCCGCAATGAACTGCTCTACATGCGCGAAGGTGGGTTGCAAGCGGTCTATCAGTGCCGTATCCTCTGCCATTCGCGGCATTCTCCTTCGCATCGCTGGGGACTCGGAGGGCGCATGCTATGCGCCCCTACCCATTCGCGCCCTGCATTTCTCCCCCTCTCCATCGCAATGGAGAGGGGGCAGGGGGTGAGGTTCCCTCTTACATCAGCCCCTTGTACGCGCCGCCGTCGATCTGCGTGCTCGTGCCCGTCAGCCATTGCGCCCGCTCGGAGGCGAGATAGACGACGAGGCTGCCGAGATCGTCGGGCTGACCGATACGGCCCATCGGCACGCTCTTGCCGCCGCGCTCCAATACCTCGTCGATGCTGATTCCCTCCCGCTCCGCCTGCGTGCGGCTCGTCTGGCGCACGCGGTCGGTGAGGATCGTGCCGGGCAGGACATTGTTGAAGGTGATGCCGTCCTTGCCGAACTGCTGCGACAAGGTCTTCGTCAGGCCGATCACGGCGGCGCGGATGCTTTTCGAGATGATCAGATTCTCGATCGGTTGCTTGACCGAGAGCGAGACGATGTTGATGACGCGCCCGCCGCCGCGCTGCTGCATGATCGGCACGGCGAGGCGAGTGAGGCGCACCACGCTCATGAAATTCTGCTGGAACCCCGCCTCCCATTGCGTGTCGGTGAAGTCCATGAAGAAGCCGGGCGGCGGCCCGCCCGCGTTGTTGACGAGCACATCCAGCCCGCCGAACTCGCGCTGCGCGGTCTCGATCAGGCGATCGCAATCCGCCTCCTTCGACAGGTCCGCCGCGATCGCAATGACCTTGACGCCCGTTTTCTGCCGGATTTCATCGGCCGTCTGCTTCAACGTCTCCTCACCCCGCGCGCAGATGACCAGATGCGCGCCCTCCGCCGCCAGCCCCATCGCCGACGATTTCCCCAACCCCTTACTCGCCGCGCAAACCACCGCGACCTTGTCCTTCAGCCCCATATCCATGTCGTCGCTCCCTTCGGTCACGAAGTGGGCAGTGGGCAGTGGGCAGTGGACAGAAAATGCGCAGAGCGCTTCCCCTTTCAACTGCCCACCGCCCACTGCCCACTGCCTACTCCCCGCTAAAGCCATACTGCCGTACCTTGTCGATCCGGTGCTGCGCGACGACGCGGCGCACGGTGCCGGTGCGCGAGCGCATGACGAGCGATTCGGTCGTCGCATAGCCGTTGCTGTAGTGGACGCCGCGCACGAGCTCGCCATCGGTGATCCCCGTGCAGGCGAAGAAGGTGTTATCGCCCTTCGCCAGATCATCGAGGCCGAGGACGGAGTGCAGATCGAGACCCTTTGCCTTCGCCTTCTCCGCGTCGTCCGTGTCCGGGCGAGGCCACGGTGTCGCTTGCAACGTACCGCCGAGGCACTTGATCGCACAGGCCGAGATGACGCATTCCGGCGCACCGCCCGTGCCGAGGTAGATGTCTACGCCCGTCTCGGGCAGGCAGGTCATGATGCTCCCCGCCACGTCGCCATCCGAGATGAACTTGATGCGGGCGCCCGCCGCGCGAATCTCCTTGATGAGATCGACGTGGCGCGGTCGGTCGAGGACGCAGACGGTCAACTCGGAGACCTTCATCCCCTTCGCCTTGGCGACGTTCTGAAGGTTCGTTGCGACGGGCGCGCTGATGTCCACGACGCCCGCCGCTTCCGGCCCGACCGCCAGTTTGTTCATGTAGAAGAGGCCGTGCGAGTCGTAGAGCGTGCCCGCCTCGGAGAGGCCGATGACGGAGACGGCGTTAGGCATCCCCTTGCTCGTCAGCGTCGTGCCGTCGATCGGGTCCACGGCAATCTCAACCTTCGGTGTGCCCGGCGCGAGGGTGCCGACGCGCTCGCCGATGAAGAGCATCGGCGCTTCGTCCTTCTCGCCCTCGCCGATCACGACCACGCCGTCCATCGCCACGGAATCAATCGCGGCGCGCATCGCGTCCACCGCCGCACCGTCCGCGCCGATCTTGTCGCCCTTGCCGACCCACCGCGAGGCGGCGAGCGCCGCCGCCTCGGTCACACGCACCAGTTCCATCGCCAGGTTCCGGTCCACATTCATGAATTGTTGCGCCATTCGCCTCCTCCTCTGCTGGCCTGGTGGTGCGGGTGCCCTCTGGGCAGGCTTCCAGCCTGCTCTCTCACAGGCTGGAAGCCTGCCACCACCAATTCTCAATTGTGCTCGATCTCCATTATCGCTTGCGCGTGACCTGCTGGCGCAGTTTCTCCATCTGTGCGCCGGACTCGCGGCGGGCGTCGCGGAGCGCCTGGACGGTCGGATTCTCGGCGCGGACGGCGCGCAGCACCACTTCCTCGGCGGCGATGAAAGCGTCACCGATGTCCGCCATCTCCGCCGCGATGTCGTGCGGGATGGTCGAGACGCCGTTCCGGTCAGCGTGCAGGAGGTCGTCCGGGTAGATCATGATGCCGCCGACATGGACAGGCACATGCACCTGCGGCGTGTGATTGTAGCCGTGCGCGCTGATCGTGCCATTCGTCCAGACCGGGAAGTTAATCGCCTCGACCTGATCGAGGTCGCGCCCCGTGCCGCTCGTGATCAGACCGACTGCGCCGAACCCTTTGTAGACGGAACACATCACCTCGCCGAAGGTCGCGGCGGCGCAGGGGCTGTCGATATCCTGAAAGACGACGATCGGCGGGCCGGAGAGATCCGCGAACCGCTCCACTTGCGCATCGAGGCCGGAATAGGAATCGCCGGCGCGGGGCGACGAGGCGGAGCGGAACGTCGCGGTCGCCGCGTAGCCGACAATCGGCCCCATCTGCGCGTACGCCGCCACGATCCGCCCGTCCATATATCCCGTGTTGCGCGGTCGCACCTCGAACAGTTCCACGAGGTTACAGATCGTCGGTGTGTCGAACGTGCACAGTTTTTCCAGTACCGCCGGTGCGAGCGAAGCCATGTGCGAACCCTCCTCGGAGACGCTAACCACAGAGACACAGAGAACACAGAGGTGAGAAAAGAGAAGAGGAAAGGTGACGACGCGGATAAAGCACCGCCATAACGTCCTCGTCGCCTCTCTTTATATCTCTCCGTGCCCTCTGTGTCTCTGTGGTTAGCGTTTTTCCGGTCCCGCCATCGCGAGCCAGGCGGCGGCGCGGGCGGGGAGATCGACGGCGCGGCCCTTCTCGACCGTGCAGCCGGGGAGCGAGTTGAGAAATGTGCGGCCATACCGCTTGGTCAGGACGCGCGAATCCAACACCGCGCAGACGCCGCGATCAGTGCTGGAACGGATCAGCCGCCCGAAGCCCTGCCGGAACTGCAAGACCGCCTGCGGCACCGCGAATTCGACAAACGGGTCCACGAATCCCTCCGAGCGCGCCTGGAAGACCGGGTCGCTCGGCACCTTGAAGGGGAGTTTCGTGATGACGAGCAGCGAGAGCGCGTCGCCGACGACATCGACGCCCTCCCAGAAGGATGACGTGCCGAACAGAACCATCTCCTGATGCTGCTTGAACCGCTCGATCAACTGGCGCGGCCCGCCGTCCAACCGCTGGCCGAGCACGACGATCCCCGCCGCCTCCAAGGCCGGTTTGACGGCGCGATAGGTCGCCTGTAAGGCGCTGTAGGAGGTGAAGAGGACGAGGGCGCGGCCGCGCGTCGCCTCGCACAGGCCGATGATCGCGTCCTGCAAGCTCTTCTGGTAGCCGGGGCGGTTCGGCTCCGGCATGTCCTCGACCGTGTAGAGGAGCGCCGAGCGGCGGTAGTCGAAGGGCGAATCGACCGCCACTTCCACCGCCACGTCGCGGTCGATGCCGAGCCGTGAGCCGAGATAGTCGCACTTCCCCTCGGTCGTCATCGTCGCGCTCGTCATGATGACCGTGCGGCGCGGCCCGAAGAGGTCCGCCTGCAAGGTCGCGCCGACATGGAGCGGCGCGGCCTTGACACTCACCGTGCGCGAGGTATCCGCCCCCGCCATACCGGGCGCCAGCGCGTGCGTCGTCTCCGTCTGCTGGAAGCCGCGCTGCCCCTCGACCTCCGTCCAGTAGACCATGTCCGGGTCGGGCTCGGCGAGGGCGGCGGCCGCGCCGACGCGCAGGTCCGTGCTGACGCGCAGGGCGCGGGTGAGCAGCAGGAGCGTGTCGTCCTGCTCCTGGATTGTCTCGTCGGGCAGGCGGTAGACCTGCTCGAAGATGCTCATCAGTGCCTGCTGGATCATCGAGAGCGGCAATGAGAGGTCGTCCCAGGCGATCTCCACTTCCGTCCAGCCCGTGTCGTTGCGCACATTCGGCGTGATGCGCAGGCGCGTGTCCGTCTCGTTCTGCGGGCGCCCGGCGAGGAAGGAGGCGAGGCGGTCAAAGAGGGCAATCGTCAGCGCCCGCGCCTCATCGACGCGCGGCAGCACGTCACCGCAGAGGCGCGTCACGTCCGCCTCGACATCCTTCGGCGTCTTGCCGGTGCGCACGCGGACCGGCAAATCGGTGAGCAGGCCGCGCGGGCCATCGGCGTGCGGCTCCGCGAGCAGGTTGAGGAAGTTGAGGACGGTCGCGCGCTCGAAGGCATAGCCGAGTTGGTTGGTCGCCTCATCTTCGAGGTGGTGCGCCTCATCGACGATCAGGTGCTCGTAGGGCGGCAGGACGCCGCTGTTCGTCGTCATGTCCGAGAGCAGCAGGGCGTGGTTGACGATCACGACGTGCGCGTTCTCCGCCGCCCGCCGCGCCCGCTGGACGAAGCACTGCCCGCGCTTCTGGAAGACGCACGACGAGGGGCAACTGTCCGGCCCGGCGTTGACGCGGCTCCACGCCTGCATGACGCCGATGCGCCGCTCGTCGTCCGTGAAGCGGATTTCGCCGATGTCGCCGGTGTCGGTCGACTGGAGCCAGAGCAGGAGGCGGAGCATCAGCCGCGCCTCGGCGGGCGAGAGGGCGGGGTTGCCGCGCAGTTTGAACCAGCGATAGAGGCAGAGATAGTTTGCCCGTCCCTTGACGACCGTCGCGCGGAACTCGGCGGGCAGCCCGGCGCCATTGGGCGCGGCGGCGCCGCCGATGGCCGCGAGCACGTCCTGCAAGTCCGGGATATCCTTCTTCGCCAACTGGTCCTGCAAGGCAATCGTCGCCGTGCTCACCACCACCGTCTCGCCGTGCTCGACCGCGTGCGCCATGGCGGGGACGAGATAGGCGACCGACTTGCCGGTGCCGGTGCCCGCCTCGACGAGCAGCGTCTCATCCTTGTTGAACGCCTCCGCGACGGCGTCCAGCATCTCCATCTGCTGCGGGCGATGCTCGTAATGCGGGAACGCCTCCGCGAAGGGGCCGTCGGGCCGGAAGGTGTCGAGGATGGCGCGCGTATCGAGCGCTTTCTGGCTGCCCGTCGTACGCAGTGGTTCCGGGCGCGGGCGCGGCATCAGGTAGAGCAGATCGACGCCGCCCTCCTTGTCGCCCTGTCCGCCGCCCGCCTGCGCGCGCAGTTGCTGGAGGATGCTCGCGCCCGCACCGCCGCCGAACGTCCCCTGCTGCTTCTCGCGCTGCGCCTGCCGGAAAAGACGCGCGAAGGGGGATTGCCCGAGGTCCGCGAGGCGCGACAACTCGCCGAGTGTCTCCATGTCGCATTCGGCGATTTTGTCCAGCAGCGCGCGGAAGACGGCGGCGGTCAGCTCGCAGTCACCGAGCGCGCGGTGCTCCTGCGGCGCGCCGACCTCCAACCGTTCCGCGATACGGGTGAGGCTGTAGACCGGCAGATCCGGCAGGAGGAGGGTGGCGAGTTCGTAGGTGTCGTAGGTCGGATTTTCCAGCGCCAGCCCATGCGCGACCAGCCGCTTGAGATCGAAATCGACCGACTGCCCGACAATCGGGTAGTTCTTCACGAAGGCGCGCAGTTGCGGTGCGACGCTCGCGAAGGGCGGCGCGGCCTGCAACATCGCGTTCGTGATGCCGGTCAGTTGCGACGTGCCGAGCGGGACGGGACGTACGGGCCGCACGAGCGTCGTCCAACGGTCGAGAATCCGCTCGCTCGTGAAGGTGACCGCCGCGACCTCGATAATCTCGTCGTGCCGCTCGTTCGCCGTCGCTTCGACATCGACGGTCACATAGATCGGGTTTGCCGGTGACGTGGGGAGGGCGGGGCGGTTCGGCACGCCACCGGGGCGCGGGCGGCTCGGTGGGGGTAGCGGTGACACAGTAGGTTTCTCCCGGCGGTCTCCGCGGCGGGCGCGGCATTGAATATTCAGGTGATGTCCGGCGGGAACACGCGCGATCCCACGCGCCGAACAAGAGCGTTATTGTATCAGAAGCGGGGCATCTATCACCGCCAGCATCGCCGCCTTTGCATCAGTGGGAATGTCCGTATCGTCCTGCACCGCATCCCGCAACGCTGCGCGCGTGATCAGGTCCTGCGCGCCGGACCAGCAGCGATGCGCGAGGCGGAGATAGGGCGCCCAGCCGGTTTCCGGCGCGACACGCTGGATCACCTGGGAGAGGCGCGAGAAATCCCCGGCGAGATCCGGGGCGAGGATCGACTGACCGAATTGCTGATGCGCGGCGCGGAACCCGGCGCCCCACTCGATGCGCGGCACAAATGGCTGATCGGCCCGCGCGAGGTCGATGTGGGTGACGAACGGCGCGCCGTCGTCGCGGATGGAGAGGATCGCGACACTCTGTATCCGTTGTCGGGACTCCAAGTTCGGGCAGGCCAACGCGCCGGGATTGACGAGCAAGACGCCGTCATACTCGACGGTCATTGGGATGTGCGTGTGTCCGAAGACGACAATGCCCGCCCCGGCCCGCCGACCCATCGCCGCACGGCGGGCCAATTTCGGCGCCCACGCATCATCCGTGCGCGACGCCATCTCCTCTGCGCGGTCGGGGTAGTGCGCGTGGGTGAGGAGAATCCGTTGCCCGCCGATTGCGATTACCTGCTGGTACGGCAACTCCCGCTGCGCGTCCGCCGTCTCGTCGTTGCCATGCACGGCAATCACCGGCGCAATCGCGCTCAGCGCATCGAGCACCCACAATTCCCCGACATCCCCCGCGTGTAGCAGTAGATCAACGCCCCGCAGCGCATCAAACAGCACCTGCGGCAGCGCCGCACACCGCGCCGGCATATGGGTGTCCGAAATAAGACCGATGCGAGTGGAAACGCGGTCAGCGGTCAGTTCCGGTGGCAGGAAGCCCTCAATCATCCCTTTTCGCCCTCTTTACGTGGCTCTGACATTCACCGTTAGGCAATGACATTGCACGCGAGTCACCCCTTCCCCAGTGGGGAAGGGGCCGGGGGTTAGGGTAATCCCGCCACCACGTCCGGCACTTCCGCGAGTGCCTCTACCACTGGATAGTCCGCGCCGCTTGCCCGCCCACGCCGGTCGATCAGGATGCCGTGCATCCCAACCGCGTGCGCCCCGCCGACATCGGCGACCGCGTTGTCGCCGATCTGCACGCACTCTTCTGGCCGCGCGCCGAACCAATGGAGGGCGTAGTCGAAGATGGCGCGGTGCGGCTTGGACGCGCCGACGCGGGCGGAGGTGACGATATGCTCGAAGTAGCCGGTGATGCCCAACCCATCACACAAGTCGGGCAAGTTCCATGACCAGTTGGAGATGATGCCGAGCCGGTACCCCGCATCGCGCAACGCTTCCAAGGTCGGGATCGCGTCGGGGAAGAGGTGGAAATGGGCGGGCGTCTCGAACTCCTTTTGCAGGTTGTCGAGGATACCGAGCATCTTCTCGTCCATCGGTGCACCGGCGCGGCGGAGGATTTCGCCGTTGATCTCCCGGTAGTATCGCTGGTCCGCCTCCTCGGTCGCCTCGTAGGTCATCCGGCTCTCGTCCGCGTCCAGCGCGCCGAAGACTGCCCGCGTCGCGGCGACGAGTGCGTCATGTTCTACATGAATCCCTTGTTTGGCGCAGGCATTGACAAAGAGCGTCTCCCACGACGGGAGAATCGTCGTCAGTGTGTCGCCCATGTCGAAGAAGACGACGCGGATGCTCATGGTGCGTCATATCCCGCAAGGGCAAGGGTGAGCAGGAGCAACTGTTGGAGGCCAGTGGAGATGGTGGCGGTGCGGATGTACTCCTCCAGGCGGTGCGCGTTGCCGCCTTCGGCGATGCCGATGCAGACGGCGGGGATGCCGAGGCCGATCGGCACATTCGCGTCGGTGCTGCTCGCGTCGAGCGTCGGCGCGATGCCGAGGGCGCGCAGGGTATCGAGGCAGGTGCGGACAATCGGCGCATCGGCGGGGAGATCGCCCGCCGGCCGGTCACCGAGAATTTCCGCCGTCACCTGCACATCGGCGATATGGACGGCGCGGACGGCGCGCTCCACCAGTCCGGCCAGCCGTTCGAGGTTCGCCTGCGAGATCGAGCGGAGATCGACGAGGGCGGAGGCGGTCGGCGCGATGGTGTTAACGGAGACGCCACCCTCGATGGTGCCGACCGAGAGTGAGGTCTTCGGCGTGCTCGGGATCGGCAGGGCGACGAGCTCGGTAATCAGCCGGGAGAGCACATGGATAGCATTCGGGCGGCCGTAGTTGCCCCATGAGTGGCCGCCCGGCCCCTGCACGGTGATCCGGTAGCGGCGGCTACCGACGGCGCGATGCGTGACGCGGCCGAGGTTGTGCCCCTCGACGGCGATCACCGCGCCGAGGTGGTCGCGGTAGGCGCGCACGGCCTCCCTCATGCCGCGCAGATCGCCCAGCCCCTCCTCGCCAACATCCGCGACGAAAAGCACATCGCTGGCGGTGGTGATCTCCAGTGTCTCCATCAGGCGCGCGGCGGTGAGGATGGCTGCGACACCGAGGCTGTTATCGCCGACACCGGGGCCCGCGATGCGATCCGCGTTCCGGCGCACAGTCACATCCGTTTCGGCGGGGAAGACCGTGTCGGTGTGCGCGGCGAGCATCACCGTCGGCCCATCGCCGCTGCCCGGCCGCCGCCCGATGACGTTGCCGACCGCGTCGGTGTGCACATCCGCGAGGCCGAGGGCGGTCATCTCTTGCGCGACAAAGGCGGCGCGCTCCCCCTCCGCGCCCGTCGGGGCGGGGATTTGGGCGATGCGCACGGTGAGGGCGATCGTCTCTTGCTGGCTATGCTTGACCCGGCTCAGGAGTCGGTCGATATCAGGTTCGGCGAGTAAACGGTCGATGGTTGGCGTATATGCGCTGATCGGTGGTGCCACTTTCTCACTCTTCTGCCGCGCTCCCACGGCGACGCATCGCCGCGCCGCCCCGGCAGTATACCGCACCGCACTGCGGACAATGCCAACGATGCATCCGCAATCAGACCGGTAAACGGTTGTACGTACACCCGCATCTCGCTATACTGGATCGACAATGTATTGTACACAATCTCTTCTGGGGGAAGGGACGCGGATCATCTGACCGCGTGGTCATGGGGAGGCGTAGTATGGACAATCAGCGCAACGCAGGATGGCCGAACCAGCCGGGGCAGGGGCCACTCGGCCAGCCTCCGGGACAGCCGCCCGGTATGCCGCCCGGACAGGCCCCACCGCCGTACGGGCAACCACCGGGCGCGTCGTATGGCCCACCACCGGGCGGGTCGCCACCGTACCAGCCGCCCTATGCACCGCCTCCGCAAGCGCCACCGCAGGCCCCACCGACCGCGCCGCCGGGGACAGGTGTACCATATGGAGCGCCACCATACGGGCAACCGCAGCCACAGCCGTATGGCCAGCCCCCCTCCTACGGCCCGCCGCCCGCGCCCGGCGTGCCGCCCGGCCAGCCGTTTCCGCCGGGGTACCGGCCGGGCCAACCGTACCCGCCCCCGCCACCGTACGGCCAACCCGCCTTTGCCGGTGCGCCGCTCCCACCAACGACGCCCGCGCCGAAGAAGCGCAAACTCTGGATTATCCCGGTGGCGGTGCTCGGCGGCCTGATCCTCATCGCGATCATCGCGGCCGTCGTCTATCAGGCGACCCTCACACCGGCGGTGACGAGCCTCCAGTTCGCGCACAACTTCCAAAACAACAAAGCGGTCGGCGTGACCGACACCTTCAAGTCCACCGACCCGGACCTCTACGCGATCATCAAGCTGAACACCAGTAAGGGGCATCCCACTATCAAGGTCGTCTGGACAATCGTGAGCGGGACCGACGCGAATGCGCGTCCGGTGACCGGGCAGGAGTTCGGCCAGGTCGAGAAAGACGCGACGAGCAGCCTGCTCTATGCCAGCGTCTCGCGCGGCACCGCGAACT